>CAUREJ010000036.1:0-22074 GCA_963523735.1 uncultured Capnocytophaga sp. | reverse complement strand
CTCGCAATTTAGCTAAATCGGTAACTGTTGAATAGAGATAATGTGTTAATTTTTTTTCTAAAACACAAAATTACTAATTTTGGGGAACTTTTACTTTATTATAGAAAAAAGTATAAAACAGCTTCATTATGAAAAAAATAACTATCTTCATAGCTATGAGTTGTAGTCTATTGATAAGTTGTAGTTTTTTTAACAATAAATTTGTTTCTGATAGACAAAATATAGATTTTATGAATTATTTAAAATCTCATAATATTGATCCTGATACTGTAAAAGTATTTTCAAAATACTATGAAGAACATTATTATTATCGTAAAGAACAAAAGATTCAAATTTTAGCAAAAAATCCATATTTATATATAGATAAAGTTTATGCAGATTATGGTAATACAAACATATATCTCTACATTCATTCTGATAATGGAATTGTATATAAAGGAGAAGTAACAATAACAGATCCTTTAAAAGTAGAAATTGCTGGTAATAAAGTTATTTTAAAAAAACCTGTCATAACAAAAGAATTTAGAAGTTTTGATTTAGAAGGTGATAAATTGTATGTAAACAATTGGGAGAACAAAAGTTATAATAAAAAACAGAAGTGGATTTGGGTACTTACTGCGAAAAAAGATACATTACAGTTTACGGAATTATATCGTGCTAAAAATCAATATATAGGGATTAAGAAACAATTTTTTTCTAAACGAAAAAAATATAATAATTATTATCTTATTTATCAACCTAATTTAAAAGTAGAAAAAAGAAATGAGACATTTTTTATCACAGGAAATTTAGACTTGATAAATCTTGAAAATTGATATCTAAATTTTTAGAAGCAGAACTTATTTAAACTTTTATCAAGGTCAAGGTAAAAGTAAAATAGCACCAATTTAACCAGTGAGAGTCTAAGAAATCAAACCGAATTAAAAGACTTCTAAAAAACTATTCAACTAAGCAAAACAATGTTTATTTACATATCTTTTTTGATAGATTTTTTCTTAAGAATGAGTCAGTTTACGCAAAAAAAAGTGAATTGTCTCATTGTTTTATTTGCCATTTAACAAAATTTTATTACTTTTGCGGGCATAACCAAAAATAAAAAAACAAAAGAACAATGAATACCGTAACTCGTTTATTTGATATACCTTATTATCAACAAACTAAACACCCCTTGGAATGTGCCTTTGTTACTAAATACAACGGGCAATGGGTTAAAACCTCTACCGAACAGTATATCCAAAAACTAAACGTTGTAAGTCGTGGCTTATTGCGTTTGGGTATCCAAAAAAATGATAAAATAGCAGTTATCTCTAGCACCAACCGCACCGAATGGCACGTGCTGGATATGGGTATCTTGCAAATAGGCGCACAGAATGTGCCTATATACCCTACAATCAATTTAGAAGATTTTGAGTATATTCTCAATCACTCCGAATGTAAATACTGCTTCGTATCCGATAAAGAACTCTGTGATAAAATTACTTCTATCAAAGACAAACTGCCTCACCTCGATACAATCTTCACTTTTGACGAAGTCCAATACGCACACCATTGGCAAGAAATTCTTACCTTAGGAGCCGATGAAAGCAACCAAAATGAGGTTGAAGCTCGTAAGGCAAGTATTCATAAAGATGATTTAGCTACTATTATCTACACTTCGGGTACAACAAGTCGCCCCAAAGGAGTAATGCTCTCTCACTGGAATATCATTTCTAACATCATTAACTGTCAAGACCGCTTGCCTATTAAAGAAGGAGGTATAGCCCTTAGTTTCTTGCCCGTATGCCACGTGTTTGAACGTATGCTTACCTATTTGTATCAGTATGACTGTCTGAATATTTATTTTGCCGAATCTCTTGATAAAATAAGTGATAACTTCCGAGAGGTAAAACCGCATATCGTTACTGTTGTACCTCGATTAATGGAGAAAATTTACGAAAAAATATTTGCTAAAGGAACTGAACTCACAGGATTAAAACGCCGACTCTTCTTCTGGGCTTTAGAATTGGGCTATCAGTACGAACCTTATGCAGCTAACGGGGCTTGGTATGAATTTAAACTCAAAATAGCTCGTAAGCTCATATTAGATAAATGGTATGAAGCCTTAGGCGGGCGCATTCAAATGATAGTTTCGGGCAGTGCAGCCCTTTCTCCGCGCTTAGCCAAATTATTCTCGGCGGCACGACTTACCGTTATGGAAGGCTACGGACTTACCGAAACTGCTCCTGTAATTGCTGTAAATCGTGAAGCTGGCAGATATTGGAAAATAGGAACAGTAGGAAAACCTGTGAACAATGTAGAAGTAAAAATAGCCGAAGATGGTGAAATACTTGTAAAAGGTGAAAATGTGATGTTGGGCTATTACAAAGATGAAGAACAAACTGCCCAAAATATGACAGACGGCTTCTTCCATACAGGTGATATAGGTGAATTAGATGCCGAAGGCTTCCTCAAAATCACCGACCGTAAAAAGGAAATCTTTAAAACCTCAGGAGGTAAATACGTGTCGCCTCAGCTTATTGAGAATCAACTAAAACTTTCGCGTTTTATTGAGAATGCAATGGTAGTAGGTGAAGGTGAAAAAATGCCAGCAGCTATTATACAGCTCAACTTCCCTTTTATAAAAGAATGGGCAAGGCGGCATAACATACAGTTAGGAGCTACTAATGAAGAGATTATTAAAAATGAAGCAGTACACAAACGTGTTGCTCAAGAAGTAGATAAAGTTAATAGCCATTTAGGTAAGTGGGAACAAGTAAAACTTTTTGACTTTACCCCCGATGAGTGGACTATCGATGCTGGGCATCTTACTCCTACCCTTAAACTCAAACGCCGTATCATCAAAGAAAAGTACATAGATATTTATAACAAGTTCTACGACAAGTGAGAGAAATAACCGATATTACTACTTTTACCTCCGAAAAACCTACTGTACTTACCATTGGTACTTTTGACGGAGTACATTTAGGACATCAAAAAATTATTAAGAAGGTAGTAGAGGCTGCTCATAAGGAGCAGCTTCTATCTACCGTCTTTACTTTTTTTCCTCATCCGCGAAAAATAGTACAACACGATGAGCAGTTAAAACTGATTCACACCCTTGCCGAGAAGAAACAAAGTCTTGCCTCTTTAGGCATCGATTTGCTGATAATACAGCCCTTTAACCAAGATTTTGCCAATCTTACCGCCGAAGACTTTGTCGAAACTCTTTTGGTAAAACACCTCAAAGTGAAAAAAGTCATTATAGGCTATGACCACCGTTTTGGTAAAAACCGAACAGCTAATATTGATGATTTGCGTTCTTTTGGTCGGAAATATAACTTTGAAGTAGAAGAGATTTCAGTACAGGAGGTCGATGAAGTTTCGGTAAGTTCTACCAAAATACGTGAAGCCCTTAACAAAGGCGATGTAACTACTGCCCAGCACTATCTCGGCACTCCTTATACCCTTACAGGTAAGGTAGTACACGGGCTTAAATTAGGGCGTACCCTTGGTTATCCTACTGCCAATATAGAGGTAGCCGAAGATTATAAACTCATTCCTAAAGATGGTGTATATGCCGTTAGTAGCCTCATTAAGGGGCAAAAGGTGTACGGAATGATGAGCATAGGGCAAAATCCTACTATTGCAGGTAAAGGAGCTTCTATTGAGGTTTATTTCTTTGATTTTAATGCCGACCTTTATAACCAATTGCTCACAATTGAGTTTATACAGTACTTACGCCCCGAACAAAAATTCGATTCTATTGAACTCCTTAAAAAACAACTACACGATGACGAAACAGCAGCAAGAAAAGCAATTGCGCTATGATAAAGCCTATATGCGTATGGCTATGGAATGGGCTAAACTCTCTTACTCTCAACGCAAACAGGTAGGAGCCATTATGGTAAAAGACCGTATGATTATTTCCGACGGATATAACGGTACCCCCACAGGCTTTGATAACTGTTGTGAAGATGACGAAGGCAATACCCATTGGTACGTACTCCACGCCGAAGCTAATGCAATTATGAAGGTAGCTGCCTCTACCCAATCTTCAGAAGGGGCTACTCTTTATATAACAATGTCTCCTTGCAAAGAGTGTAGCAAACTCATCTACCAGTCGGGGGTTAAGAGGGTAGTTTATTTAGAAGGTTATCGTGATAATGAAGGGTTAGCTTTTCTTGAAAAAGCAGGTCTTGAAGTAGTACATCTTACCGAAGTATAGCACTTTTTGTCCATTATACCTTTATTTATATGTTTGATACTGTTCATAAGCGGCTTTGTGGTAGCCCGCTACAGCATCGGCTAAAGACTGAGGGGCAAGTACTTTTACCGAATTGCTAAAAGAGCATAGTTTCATTATCAAATCATAAGGAGCTTCTCCATTAGGGAAAGCAAGGGTAAGCTGCACACGTATTTCATCGGCATCTTCATCATCAAGAACCGTTACTTGTGAAGGGTGTATCTTAAGTGTTTTTGCGTATTTTCCTTGCTCATAGTTGAAAGAGAGAAGTACTTTTTGCAAGGGTTCATTTTCGGCAATCGAAATTCCGTAAAAGTGTTCAAAAAAGGCAGTCATATCTATCTTTTTTTTTTACCTTAGCGTTAGTTTGTTTTAGGTTACTTATACGGTCAAAGGCAAAAGCCTTAAGCTTTAAGGGTAGTTTATTATCAGTAGCGATAAGATACCATCTGCCTTGGTATTCTTTTACAGCGTAGGGCAACACTTGCCTAGAAGTAACTTCATCACTATAGAAGCTTGTATAGTCAAAAGTTAGTAAGCGGTTTTCAGCAATAGCAGAGAGGATAGGGTCAAGCATTTCCAAGCCTCTTTCGGGCTGAGGTTCCAAAAGCAGTGTCCCAGTATCTTTTGCCTTGCGGTAAGCATCTGCCAGCAGAAGATGGTCTAAGATAGTTTGATTATTAGCTATACAATTGGGTTCGATAGTCCATATTTTTTCTTTAGTATTAAAGGTAATTTCAATGCCAAAGGCAGTGTATATGTCGTCAAAATCTCTGCGGATTGTACGACTGCTAAAAGCGTATTCATCACCTTCATCAGCTAACAGGTCAGCAATATCCTGAGCCGAAAGCCCATTTTTATAAGTACTAAGTAATCTGACGATGCGCACTAATCGCGCTATTTGTATAGGTTTTGCCATAATTCGGATAAGAGTTTAAAAAAATAAATATGCAAAAAATTAGTATTGAAGGGGGTGTTTAAAACAGTTTTTGATGTTCTTTAAAATTCTTGAGCAACCGCTGAATATTCTCCTTCCCCACCGGATTTTGGCTGTGTACAGTAAAATCGGGTAAGGGTAGCAGGTGCTCTAAACAGTAATCTACCAAATATTTAGCACAATCGTAGCCCGAAAGTCCCTCGCCTAAATCGTGGTCAAATGAAATGAAATCGGGCAATCCTTTGCACTTAAGGTAAGCTACAAAGTCGGTGTAAGAATACACGCGCTCAAAGCCTTGAGGAGTAGGACGGAGGTCATCTAAATAAAGATTCATTGTATAACTTTAGAAATAATGCTGCAAAAATACAATATTAAACAGACAAACTATGACCAATGGTGGTGTTTTTGGATAAAAAATCTCCCTACTTTTTTAGGAGCGGGGAGATTTTGTTATTTACTTTTTAGTTTCTGCATTTATTTTTTCGAAAAGCTCAATTACTTCTTGCTTGTTAGTGTACTTCTGAAGTATTTCAGTAAGTTTTTTTACTACTTCATACTTTGAAAAACCAGTTTCTGCAAAACTACCTCCTGGAGCAGAAAAAGAATTACCTTTCAACCTCATAATGTAATCAGAATTGTCATCTAACCACTCAAAGTCTTCTGAGAAAGATTTAGCAAAAAAGGATTTATACTGTTCTTTTTTACTACCAAAATCTCTTTTCCAAAGGCAAAAGCCTTTTTCGTAGTAAGGATAGTACAAGAATATTAAATCCTTATCCCAATTACTCTCTTTGATAAACCAACGAAAATCGTAATGCTTTAGTGTCCATCTTTCACCTTTAAAACTATCTCCTACAGCAATATTTTGCAGCTGTTGGTCGAAGTCCCACTCATTTATTTCTTTGAATAACTCCTGAACTTCTTGATTGTTTGTGTAGTTTTTCAGCCTTTCAGCGAGGAAGCTACGTACTTGTTCTCCTTTGTTGTAGTATTCCCAAAGGAATATATCATCATTATCTTCTGATTTGCACAAGATGATCTCTTCTTGTTCCTTTAGATGCATTAAATAGTTAGTATTATTATCCTGACTGATCATAAAATCAGGGAATGTGCGCTCAAGTTTTTCTTTATACCATTCTCTCGCTTTTCCCGCTCCTGCTTTCCAAATAGAAAGTCCTTTGTGCGGTTCATAAATAAAAGCTAAGTCTCCCCAACTACCTCCATAAGTCCAGCGAAAATCATTAAAATAGTTAGCCTCATCACAATCTTTGTTGTAGACGAAATTAGGGTGGCATTCTATAGAGGCTAATAGGTTGCTGAAAGTTTCTGCTCGTTGGATTCTTAGGTTGTTCATTGTATTGGCTGCTTCTCCCATAGTTAGCCAATCTTTTTGAGTTTTTAATTCATTTGATAATGCGTTCATATAGTATTCGTTTTTAGAATTTGAGGTGTTCCAATATTCAATATAGTTTTTAACAAGCTGTTTAACTATGTTGTTTTCGTTGTCCATAGCTTTTATACAACTATTTAGCCATTCTACAATATGAGTGTAATATGTCCAACAGCTAACGATACCTCCTTGTTCTTCTAAATCTAACTTTTCAGGATAAGTATCTTTATGGCCTTCTATTCTTGTACGAGTTTGTTCAGAAGGCACTCCCCATTGAGGAAGATATACAATGCGTGAATACTTAGGGTCTAACGCTTTTTCCTTATTCTTGTTATGGAAGTGATAGATAGCACTTTCCCAATAGCGATAGAGCTGGTGTGGTTGGTCTTCCGCCCCATTGGATTTGTTTTCAATCACTATACTCACCTCTAAACGCCGTGATTGAATGAGAATATCAATTTGGTCTCTGCCATTAGAACGTTGTTCTACATCTACTATCCAATCGTTAGGATTAAAGAAGGCAGTTTCAAACCCTAATTTTTCAAGGAATAGTTTCAAAAACAAGCCTCCTTGACCGTGACTTTCTCGAGGATTAAGGAAGAAACCTAAAATTTGACTATGCTTGGTTTCTCCTATACCCCAAATACGGTTGATAAAATTGATAAGGTTAAAGCCTTCTCCTTTTACCTCTTTTTGATTCCATTCAGTTATTGTTTGCTTAAAATTCTTTAATAATTCTTGTATTTCCATAATTATTTCAATCTTTGTTCTAATTTTATGGATTAATCACTAAACGCAGGCATTTTGGCATTTTGCTTTCCTTGTGCTATTGAAATGTTTGGTCGTATTCCGGAGCAGGAAAATCAAAGCGAAACGCTATATCGTTATGTTTGTTTGTACGCTATCTTAAAAATATTCGTATATCTTAAAATTTGGAGACAAATATACAAACTTTTTTTGATATATATATCCCTTTTTGCTTTAAAAAGTTTTTAATCTTTTTCGGGGACAAAGATAAGGTAGTAGAAGGACAAGACGTGTCTTTTGAAGTTTTTTTTTGCGGGGGAATGTAAATAAATAATAAGAAGTGGTGATATAAAATAAGAAAAGCTCTCCTTAACAAAGGAAAGCTTTCATTGGTTTACTATAAACCCGTGTAAAAATATTTACACAAAACAACACAACTAAATCTTATGAAGCGGTCTGGACGGGACTCGAACCCGCGACCCCATGCGTGACAGGCATGTATTCTAACCAACTGAACTACCAGACCTCATTTCTTTATCAGTAACTGTACAATTTATTTCTTCATTGCGGGTGCAAAGGTACAACTATTTTCAATACCTGCAAATTTTTCGGCAACTTTTTTTCATTTTTTTTGCACTTTTTTCTAACCTATACTGATAATCAGTGTTTTACATTATCACATTTTTTGTGAGCTACTGGCGGTTTTTAGGTGTAATTCAACAGCATTACTGTCGGTAAGACTGGCTATGTAGCAGGTAATGCCCATCACTTTGTCATATAAAGAACCTTCTTTGCGGTACTTTTCGGGTAACTTTTTAAGTAAAAGTCGGTCGAAGGAGGTTTCGCGTCCGTTTTCACGGTTAATGATAGCGGTGAAAAAGATGTCTAACAGATGTTGCAAAATAACGTATCCTTGTACTTCTTTCTCGATTACCTCGTCTGATTGATAGATATTTTCGACACTGCAATCGATTACATCTTTAATTTGGTGGCGGTATTTGCTATTATACAATAGTGATTGGTGGAACTCACCAGCCAGTATTGCCTCTTCATTTTGTACAAATATATCGGTAGCATCTTGTACTAATGCATTTATGGCTACGGCACGCAAGTAGGCTATCCGCTCTTCCTTAGTTTGTAAGCGGGTGTATTTATCGGTATTGATGCGGTCGGTAATAATGCCTCCCATATACTCTAAAGCGACATCTTCACTGATGAGTCCTAAATTAATACCATCTTCAAAATCAATAATAGTGTAGCAAATATCGTCGGCAGCCTCGACTAAGAACGCCAAGGGGTGGCGCGCATACCTAAGTTCGCCAGCTGAACTATTGTTTTTTAAACCTAAGGTTTCGGCTACTTCTTTAAAAAACTCTCTATCTCCTTGGAAAAACCCATATTTTTTGTCGGCTATCCTATCGGTAGGGCGTGCGGGTAGTGATTCTTTGGGGTACTTGGTAAAAGCTCCCAGAGTGGCATAAGTAAGGCGCAAGCCTCCTTCGACCCCCAAGCGTGTTTCGTTCAGAATGCGGAAGCCGTTGGCGTTACCCTCGAAGTTACATAGGTCGGCATACTGGGCATCGGTAAGGAGGTGCTTGATAGCGGTGCCTTTTTTGTACAGAAAAAATTCGCCTATAGCTTTTTCGCCACTATGCCCGAAGGGAGGGTTACCAATATCGTGCGCTACGGCAGCGGCGGCTACTATAGCCCCAAAATCGTTTGTTTGGTAACCTAATTCGCGCAGGTGTGGGTATTTGGTGAGTAGGTGCTTGCCTACGGCACGCCCTAAACTACGCCCTACTACCGATACCTCTATACTATGGGTAAGGCGGGTGTGTACAAAGCCTGTTTTGGAGAGGGGTATTACCTGAGTTTTATCTTGCAGGCTGCGAAAGGCACTGGAGAAGACTACGCGGTCATAATCTACATCAAAGCTGAGACGAGTTTCGTCTTCTTTTAGTCGAGGTCGTGGCGCACTGTCGCCATATTTATTAAGAGATAGTAATTTTTCCCAAATCATAGTTTTATTTTAAAAATTGACAATTAAAAATAATAAGAGTAGTGATTTATTGTATTAGATATGCAAAAGTACGAACTTTTTTGCAAATGGCAATTAAAAAGGCCGCTTTGCGTTGTGCAAAGCAGCCTTTTTAACGACTGATAGATGAGTAATTATTAATAACCTGGGTTTTGTTTCATTCCAGCGTTTTTGTTTTTATCTAAGGCAGTAGTAGGGATAGGTAAATACATTAAGCGTTCCGCCCACGTTTTTTTAGCACCTGGGTTACCTACTATATCGTGTATTTGTCCGGTCATTACTACACTTGCCGCTTCGGTACCTTTAAAGCCACCATTACGAGTATCGTCTTCATACAAACGGATATCTAAGAAGCGGAGACCTTCACCCGCCATTTCGATACGGCGTTCTTTGCGTATAAAATCGAGGGCATCGTTTTTGTTTAGTCCTGATGGTACGGCAGGCATACCAGCACGGGTACGGAGTTTATTAAGTTCAGTTTCGACAGTGCCATCGTAAGCAGAGTTTTGGGTGTGAGCTTCGGCATAGATAAGAAGCATTTCGGCTAAACGAATTACAGGAAAATCGACCCCAGTAGTGTAATAAGTATTGTCCCAAATAGTAGCAACATCATCAGCACCACTCATTTTCCTAAAAGCATAGCCACTTTTTCCGTAGTTTACAATATCGGGTATATATTGATGGTATTCGCCCATACGGTACTTACTGATAGATGAGAAAGGAAAAACAATAGAAGCGTACAAACGACTATCACGATTTTTGAATTGTTGCATATAGGCTTTGTTAGGCAAGCTACTTACAATAGTACCTATTGCTTTGCTATAGGTTGATTTGTTAGCTTTTTGTACTTCTTTTACCTCTTTATCCAAATCCTTGTATTGCTCAATGCGTTGTTCCATAGTAGCTAAAGTAGGTTTTGTTTTGCCATCGGTTGTCCAATAAGCGTCTACCAACTCTTGTATAGGCACTATAGTAGCCCAAGCACGTTTGGAAACTAAGTTAGGAGCCATTAGAGCTGTTACTCTAAGCCAACTTCCTTCGCGTTGGTTAGCAATATATTCTTTAGCAATAATAGTTTCGGGGCTATTGTCGGCTTTCCAAATATCTTGGTAGTTAAACAAGCCTTTAATAAAATCTTGTTCTCTTATACCATAAGCACTAAAATCGACAAATTGTTTGAAATACTCACCGTCTTTTACCATATCTTCGGTAAGAGATGCTACTTGGTGCAAGCGGTAGCCGCCATTATCAATAACGTAGCGGGCAGCACTTTCGGCTTGTTGGTAATTACCAAAGAAGTAAGCTAAACGCGCTTTGATAGCATAAGCTTTTACTTTGTTAAAACAGCCATTGTCATTAGTTACAGGCAGGATAGCAATTGCTTCGTCCAATTCTTTTAACACCCACGCCCTAATTTCGGTAGCAGGCGTTTGGGCAAGCCCTTCGGGGTAGTCATTAGCAACAGCTGTTACAAAAGGCACGTTGTTAAAGTAAAGAGTAAGGTTACCGTAATGCCAAGCGCGCATAACACGGGCTTCGGCTTTGTACTTAGTGCGCAAGTCGGCAGGTATTTTGTCGAACTTATCACTTTGTTCAATTACTTGGTTACAGATACGAATGCCGGAGTAATAGCCAGCGTAGCCATAATCTTGAGTAGCATCGAGGGTATTGGCTTGCACCGAGCTACCGTTACTATCCCAAGCGTTACGTGAATAACCGTTATCGGCAAATCCATCTTCAAAAATGCCGCCATAACCATCGGGTATTTGGGTGTAAATACTATTGCGCATTCCTATAAAAAGTTCAGCATCAATTTTAGAGGGGTCTAACGCATCTTGAGGTGTTTTTTCAAAAAATTCATCGCTACAGCTCATAGCCCCCATTAGTGCTAAGGCAACAAATGATTTATGTATGATATTTTTCATTGTTCTAATATTTAATGGTTATTGGTTAGAAAGTAAATGACAAACCAGCGGTACAGCTTTTTAGTACTATTGAATAGCCACGAGAGGTAGCTACTTCGGGGTCAAAATCTTTCATACGTTTATCGCCTCTGAAAGTGAATAGGTTATCACCAGAGAAGAACACGCGTGCATTGGTAACGCCTATACTTTTTGCTACCTTGTCGGGTAGGTTATAGGCTAAAGTAATATTCTTAATACGGAAGTAAGAAGCATCGAACAACCAGAATGATGAAGCGGTAGAGTTGTATGAGAAGCGCTTGTCGGAAGGGACAAACAGCTTAGGATATACAGCCCCTTGGTTAGTAGGTGTCCAATAGTCACGTTGCCATTCACGAGGTACGGATTGGTCAAAGAAGGCTTGTGCAGCTTCATTTTCCAAATATACTTTTACTCCGTGTACGCCTTGAGCTAATACTGAAAGAGTCCAGTTTTTGTAGCTAAGGTCTAAGTTAATACCATAGGTATATTTAGGCACATCATTACCAGTAACTACACGGTCATTATCGTCGATATTTTTATCTCCATTTTGGTCGATAAAGCGAATCATACCAGCTTCGGGTACTTGCGCTCCTTTTTTCACATAATTACCGCTTTCAATATCTTTAGTAGAGTACAAGCCGTTAGCTTCAATCATATAGAAGTCGCCAATAGAGCCACCTTTGCGGAATATCCAATGTCCATTTGGAGGTAATTGGTCTACTCTATCACCTAAATCGACTATTTCGTTATGGTTATAAGTACCGTTTACAGCTACGTTATACTCAAAATCACCAAAGTTTTTGTGGTGAGAAAGTACTAACTCAATACCTTTATTGCGTACTTTACCTACGTTACGAGCAGGTATTTGCTTTGATGATAAACCGGTTTCATTCATAATGTCGTTGGCACGGATTAAGATACCCTTAGTAAGACGGTTGTACACATCGGCAGTAAGGGTAAAGAGCCCTTTACCAAGACTTAAATCGACACCAAAGTTGGTAGTAGCCGTTGTTTCCCAAGTAAGGTTAGGGTTACCGATACGCCCTTCATAAAGAATTGGAGTGCTTACACCACCTAATACGGTAGTACTACCACTGCCATAAGTAGAGTAAGTATCATATAAGCCAATGTTATTAATATTACCATTTTCACCCCAAGAAGCACGTACTTTAAGCGCATCGACCCAAGAGACATTTTTCATAAAATCCTCTTGTTCCAAACGCCAAGCGGCAGAGAATGAAGGGAAGTACCCCCAACGACCTTTTTTTGCAAAGCGTGAAGAAGCATCGGCACGTAGGTTAGCTTCAAACAAATACCTATTGGCATAAGTATAACCTAACCTACCAAAATATGAATTGATGCTTTCTTCTTCGTAGTAATTTACATTTTCACTATCGGTTACTATTTGATCGGCTTCTTTAACTGAACCTCCTGAAAAGTCGTTCATTTCATTACTTGCGAAGTTTTTACGCCCTACAATAAGGCGGCGGAATGAATATACATCGGTATGGGTACCGAGCATAAAGGTAACATCGTGAAGGTCGTTATAAGTTTTGTCATAGTTAAGCCAACCGTCGTACACAAATTTGTCGGAGTAATACCAGTCTAACTTCATTTGGTTATTAGTAGAGGCAGTACCAGGAATGATACCACTGGAAGGAGTTAAGAAACTTGGCACTCCTTTTTTGCGATTAGTGAATGAGAAGCTACGAGTATCAAAATAACTATACGCAAATTGGTTAGTGATTTTCATACCTTCTAAGGGGCGCACTTCAGCAGCTACACTTCCTAAAATACGGCGTTGAGTATAGTTAGAACGTCCATCTTCTGCCAATAAACGAAGAGGATTACGATTAATCTCTGCTCCTGTATTTTGGCGTCCATTAAGTACACTTCCCCATTCGCCATTAGAGTGTTTAGCCACTTGGGTAGGTGGTATACGTAAGGCTTCGAGTAAGTTAGCTCCTCCTCGATCATTATTATATTTGGTGTAGATAACGTTCATATTGGTAGTTAGAGTAAGCCATTTCTTGATATCGGAAGAAGTTTTGGTATTAAAGTTATAGCGGTTTGTTTTACTACCTATAGTATTACCTTCTTCTTGTAAAAATCCTGCATCTACAAGGTATTTGAATTTATCGACCCCTCCGGACAATTGCAAGTTATGCTTGGTGATAAAACTTTGTTTGCGGAGGATAAGGTCGAACCAGTTGGTATTAGGGTAACGGTCGGGGTCGGAACCATCGCGGTATTTTCTAACCATTTCATCGGTAAAAGTAAGGTTATCTTCTTTTACGCCTCCGTTTCGTTCGGCAGCTCTGTACATTTCGGCATATTCAGCTGAATTAACTACCTTAGGTAAGTAGGTAGGCATTTGTACCCCTGTAGAGCCGTTGTAGCTAATTTGCATTACCCCTGCCTTGGCTGTTTTGGTGGTTACTAATACCACCCCATAAGCGGCTTTAGCACCGTAAATAGCAGCTGATGAAGCATCTTTTAAGAAAGAGATGTTTTCGATGTTATTAGGGTCGATAGCGTTAAAAAAGCTGCTGCTTACCTCAATACCATCTACGATGTACAAAGGGTCGGAATTGCCTAAGTTACCGCGACCGCGAATGTTAAGGCTTGTACCTCCGGGGCGTGAAATAATAGTTACCCCTGCTACTGCCCCTTGTAAGGCTTTGGTAATGTTAGACGACGGACGGGTATTTAGCTTCTTGGTATCGACCGAAGCTACGGCACCCGAAAGATTTTCTTTCTTTTTAGTACCATACCCTACTACAATTACTTCTGAAAGCTCTTGGGTATCTTCTTTCAGTACCACATTAATTACGACAGATTTGCCTGAGGTTGTTACTTTTTCTCTTGAGAGGCAAATCCTACCGAACTAAACAACAAAGTAGCGCCTTGAGGAGCCTCGATGCTGTACTTACCATCAAAATCGGTAGCTATCCCGTGGGTAGTACCTTTTACTTGCACACTCACGCTGCCAAGCGGAGTGCCACTTTCGTCGGTTACAGTACCAGTAACCTGTTTAGTCTGCGCAAATAGCATAGGGGAGCAACCCAAAATAGCTATTAGCAATAAGAAGAATTTTCTTTCCATACTTCTAAAACTTTCTATTGGTTATTAGACGTGGCAAAAGTAGTAATAAAAAATCACATAAAGCAAATATTTTAGAAACTTTTTTACAGAAAAATGTTAAGAATTTAACTAAACAACCTTGTCGCTTGATTATCAATGTTGTAGTTAAATTAGGAAATTAGCAAATTGGGAAATTAGAAAATTAGAAAATTAGCAAATTAGGTCAAACGCACGAAATTTGCAAATCGGAAGAAGAATGTGAGGGAAAAGTTATTTTTCTGTCTTTTATGATAAAAATTTCGTGCGTTTAACCTAATTCCGCCCACCCTGCCTACCCCCTGAAACCTATAAGGGCTTCAGATTTGTTAGACAATTTAGCCCCGTTTTTCTCCTAGCGACTAAAGACTAAAGACTAAAGACTAAAACATTGCGAATAATGCAAAAAATACCAACCCAAATTCCCTTTCTGGGATAAAAATATAAAACATTAATAATCAGTGTATAACATCTAAATCACTGCTATAGCCGTAGCGAAGCCAGAGCGAAGGCATACCGAAGGCAGAGCGAAGGGTGAGCGAAGGATAAGCATTACTTCACTGAACATCAAGCGTTTAAAACCCGTCCCTTCACTTTACATTATTCACAACAAAAAACCAAAAACATTGCATTTTCCGCAAATTCCCCCTCCTTACCCAATTTCCTAATTTGCTAATTTCCTAATTCGCCAGCAGGGGGCTTGGTGGAGGGTGTCCAAAAAGTCTCAAAATCACTTTTGCGTCGCTACACTTTGCCAAAGTTTCAGACTTTGGCAAAGTTGATTACTCTGATTATCAACAACTTTTGTAGTATGTTATGTAGGGGCGTTTTGCAAACGCCCACATAAATAAAACTTTTCAGACAGCCTCAGCAGGACAGCCTCCTACTAACAACTAATGACTAAGCACTTGTTATTTGCTAATTATTTTGTACTTTTGCCGCAGAAAATAAATCATTCTTTTATAATTTTGCTTTTTATGGAATACAAAATAGAAGGTATGGGCTGCTCGGGTTGCGCCAATACCGTACAAAACAAATTAGCAGCTGTAGCTGGCGTTAAAAGCGTTTTAGTTGATTTCGACACTAAAAAGGCTTCTGTTGAAAGTGATAATGATATTCCTTTAGAGGTGCTGCAACAAGCCTTAGAGGGTACTCATTACAGCATTCTGCCTAAGAACGCCTCTTCTGAAAAAAAAAAGTAGCTGCTAAAGCTACTTCTCCTCTTAAGGGGACGGGCATCTTCTATTGCCCTATGCACTGCGAGGGCGATAAAACATATAACCACCCTGGTGATTGCCCTGTGTGTGGTATGGACTTGGTGGAACAGCTAAGCTCTTCGACTACTGAAGGAGATACTGCCGAAAAGGAGAAACTTCAGAAACTACGTCGGCATCTCTGGGGGGCTATAGCTTTTACATTGCCTATCTTCATCATCGCAATGAGCGGAATGTGGCACCACAATCCTATGTATAGGCTAATGCCCTTAAAAGGGTGGAATTGGGTACAGTTCTTCCTCTCATTGCCTGTAGTTTTTTATTTCTGCCGAATATTCTTCGTAAGAGCGTGGCGAAGCATTAAAACCCTGCATTTCAATATGTTTACCCTTATAGGGATAGGGGCTGGTGTGGCGTGGTGCTTTAGTGTGGCAGGCTTATTAGTGCCTGATATGTTCCCTGAACAGTTCAAACAACACGGTAGCGTACACTTGTATTTTGAGGCTGCGACGGTTATCCTCACCTTAGTATTGCTAGGGCAGGTAATGGAAGCGAATGCCCATAACCGTACGCAAGGTGCTATTAGGTTGCTCTTGAACTTAGCCCCTAACAAGGCTACTAAAATTACCAATGGCAAAGAAGAAGAAATACCTGTAGAAGAGGTGGTGATAGGCGACCTTTTGCGGGTGAAACCAGGTGAGAAAATTCCTGTAGACGGCGTAATTACCGAAGGGGCAAGCAGTATAGACGAGAGTATGATTACTGGCGAACCTATCCCTGCCGAAAAAGAAGTAGGTAGCCACGTATCGGCAGGAACGCTGAACGGCAGCCATACGTTTGTAATGCGGGCTGAAAAAGTAGGCTCGGACACCTTGCTGGCACAGATAGTGCAGTTGGTACAGCAAGCCAGCAGCAGTCGCGCCCCTATACAACAGTTAGCCGACCGTATAGCGGCTTATTTTGTACCCATAGTAGTAGGCATTTCGGTGCTGACCTTTATACTGTGGTCGGTATTGGGAGGTGAAAACGGCTACGTATACGCCCTGCTGAACGCTGTAGCGGTGCTTATCATAGCTTGTCCTTGCGCCTTGGGCTTAGCGACCCCTATGTCGGTTATGGTGGGGGTAGGCAAAGGGGCGCAGAACGGCATTTTGATAAAAAACGCTGAAGCTCTTGAAACGCTGCACCAAGTAGATACATTGGTAGTAGACAAAACCGGTACGCTTACCGAAGGGAAACCCAGTGTAAAGGAAGTTCTTAACTTTTCTGATATAGGAGAAAAAGAGTTGTTAAACATTCTGTTCAGCCTTAATCAGCACAGTGAACACCCTCTTGCTAAGGCTACCAATACATATACAACTGCACAAGGTGCTTCTGCGCTACCCTTTACTAACTTTGAAACGCTTAGCGGTAAAGGGGTAAAAGCTATTTATCAGGGGAAAAGTTATTATTTTGGCAATGAACGTCTGCTAAATGATGTAGGGGTTAGCCTTTCGGCAGAGATAAAAGAGAAAATAAAAGCCTTTCAGCAACAAGGCAAAACAGTGTCGTTATTAGCTATCGACCAAACAGTAATAGGTGCTGTTGCTATATCGGACAAGATAAAAGACACTACTACCAAAGCCTTGCAGCAACTGCAACATTTAGGAGTTGAAATTGTAATGCTTACTGGCGACAACGCTCTGACGGCTAAATCGGTGGCTGAGGAGATAGGTATAAGGCAATACAAGGCAGAAATGTTGCCTAACCAAAAACAAGAAGAGATAGCGCGCCTACAAGCCGAAGGTAAAACAGTAGCTATGGCAGGCGACGGAATGAATGATGCCCCTGCCTTAGCACAAGCCAATGTAGGCATAGCTATGGGCACGGGCACCGATATTGCCATTGAAAGTGCGGAAATAACCTTAGTAAAAGGCGACCTCGCTGGTATTGTAAAAGCTAAAAAACTGAGCCAAGCGGTAATGAAAAACATACGCCAAAACCTATTCTTCGCTTTAGTATACAATGCTGTAGGCATACCCATAGCCGCTGGAGTGCTGTACCCTGTGTTTGGCATCTTGCTATCGCCTATGATAGGTGCTTTGGCTATGAGTTTCAGTTCGGTAAGTGTTATCGGTAATGCTTTGCGATTAAAGAAACTAAATCTTGAATCTGCTGCTTAGTGTTATAACTGTGCAGGCAGATACGCAAACGCTCTTGCCCAGCAGGCACCGTAGGAGCCAAGATAGGTAATACTCCAAAACCTTCATCTTGCAAGCTCTGGGCAAGGGCTTTTACACGTTCATTACCCTCTACCACCAACGCCTGTATAGCTGATAATGAAGCGATAAAACCTGAAAGTTTGTGTTGAAATATTTGTTCTCTAAAATAACGAATATTGGCGTGTAAAGCATCGATAGCATCGGTGCGCTGTAACTGCTCATAACCAGCCCTTATAGTAGCTACACTATGCGGACTCATAGCCGTTGTATATATAAACGAACGAGAGAAATTGACCAAATAACTAATCACTTCAGGACTTGCCAACACAGCCGCTCCGTGCGCTCCTAACCCCTTGCCAAAAGTAACAATCCGAGCAAAGACCTCTTTCTCTAAGCCTAAAGCCTGCACCAAGCCGTTACCGTTCCTACCCATCACTCCGATAGCGTGGGCTTCGTCCACCACTAGATAGGCATTGTACAGCTTAGCCAAAGCTACTAACTGCTCCAAATCGGGACTATCACCATCCATTGAAAAAACGGTCTCCGTTACTATTAAAATTGTTTTATCAGCCGAAGAGAACTTTTTTAGGAGTTTCTGTAAATCATCTAAATCATTGTGTTTGAATTTGTAAGCCGTAGCAAGACTCAGCGAAATTCCGTCACGTATGGAGGCGTGGCTATAATTATCGAACAAAATAATATCTCCTCTGCCCACAATACACGAGAAAAACCCGACATTAGCATCGTATCCTGAATTGTACAACAGTGCAGCCCGAGCGGCGTGAAAACGAGCTATATACTTCTCTGTTTCAGCAAAAATAGGCAAATTACCCGATAGTAATCGAGAGCCGGTAGCACCGTGAGGCTGAGGATGCGTACTGAGCAACTGCTCTATTCTATTAGTGATCTTAGGATTAGTGCTAAAGCCAATATAGTCATTAGAATAAAAATCAACTTCAAAAGAACGAGCTGTAAGAGCACGCAGGGAATTATGAGCTTGGCGTTCCGATAACTTTTGCAAAATGTGTTTCATAACAAAACTGATGTGACTATTTGATAATGAGCGGCAAAGATAAAAAAGAATAGTGAAAATAAAAAAAGTTTTTGCTTTTTATTTTTTGCTTTTAAGATTTTTTACTACCTTTGTCGCATTAATAATCAACCTTTAAAAAAGTATTCCTTATTATGATTAGAAAAATCTATCAAGTAGCCCTTAGCATTGTTATATGCTTAGGATTTGTGGCTTGTAATTCGCAACAAGCCTCCACTTCAAGCACTAAAAAAGATTCAAGTGCTTATCAAATTAAGGTGCCTACACCTCCACGCCCTGCTGGGCAAAAAGATGTGCTAAACCTTACTACCCCTAAAATGGAAACTGTACGTGTGGGTATTATTGGTTTGGGTATGCGTGGGCACGATGCAGTAAGACGTTTGAGCCACGTTCCAGGAGCTAAAGTAACTGCTTTGTGTGACATTCGCCCCGAAATGGTGGAACGTTCACAAAAAGTATTAGAAAAAGAAGGCTTAACACGTGTAGAACAGTATACTGGCTCTGAAGATGCTTGGAAAGCTTTGTGCGAAAACAAAAACGTAGACCTTGTGTACATCGTAACCGACTGGAAACACCACGCCGAGATGGCTTTATATGCTATGGAACAAGGCAAACACGTAGCTATCGAAGTACCTGCTGCTCTTACTATGGACGAAATTTGGGCGCTTATCAATATGAGCGAAAAGAAACAACTCCACTGTATGATGCTTGAAAACTGCGTGTATGACTTCTTCGAGATTACTACCCTTAATATGGCTCAGCAAGGGCTTTTAGGTGAGGTAATTCACGGTGAAGGTGCTTATATTCACAACCTTGACGACTTCTGGACTTACTATTGGAACAACTGGCGTTTAGATTATAACGCTAAAAACCGAGGCGATGTGTATCCTACACACGGTATAGGTCCTGTTTGCCAAGCGCTGAACATCCACCGCGGCGATAAAATGAACTACTTAGTAGCTTTTGATACTCATCCTTTCAGAGGTAAAGAAGTGTACAAACGCGTTATGGGCAAAGAAAACCCTGACTTCCAAAACGGTGACCTTACTATTAGTATGATTAAAACTCAAAAAGGTAAAACTATCCAAATACAACACGATGTAGTAACCCCTCGTCCTTACTCTCGTATGTACCAGCTTACAGGTACTAATGGTTTTGCGAACAAATACCCTACACAAGGTTACCTCATTCAGCCTGAAAGTATTGCTAAAGGTGATGTTCCCGACCTTCAAAACCTATCAGCTCACAACTTTATGCCCGAAGCTGCTAAAAAAGCACTAATGGAAAAATACAAACCACGTATCCTTAAAGAATTAGAAGCCCGCGCTAAAGAAGTAGGCGGACACGGTGGTATGGACTTTATTATGGACTACCGCCTTATCTACTGCTTGCGCAATGGCTTACCTTTGGATATGGACGTGTACGACCTTGCCGAATGGTGCTGTGTAGCGCCACTTTCTAAATTATCATTAGAAAATGGTAGTGTTCCTGTTGAAATACCCGACTTTACACGCGGATCTTGGGATAAAATAAAAGGCTACAAACACGCCTTTGTAGACTAATGAAAAACTATAAACGTTAATAAAAAAGGGTGTCCGGAATTAACTCTCATCCGGATACCCTTATTATTTTTTATATTTCACAATTAATCTCTATTAAATATGTCAGACGTATTACGACTCCCTGCCGAAAAACTCTACGCCAATGAGTTGGAGGCTTTAAAAGAAGAAGATAAAGAGCAAGAAAAACCTATTGGGTGGCAATTATCACCCAAAGCAGTACTAAAATTTATTGTTGGAGGCACTGCCTCTGGGGTAACTATCACCCCTAAGTATATAGGGCATAATCGCCTTGTAGAGATAGCTATAGCCACGCTCCTTACCGACCGTTCTTTGCTGCTTATAGGCGAACCAGGAACAGCTAAATCGTGGCTTTCCGAGAACCTTACAGCAGCCATTAGTGGCGACTCACAAAAGGTTATACAAGGCACAGCAGGCACCAGTGAAGAACACATTCGCTATTCTTGGAACTACGCTATGCTACTTGCCAATGGTCCCTCGCACGACGCCCTGCTAAAATCACCTATTTACCGCGCTATGGAAAGCGGTTCCGTAGCACGCTTTGAAGAAATATCACGCTGTGCCTCCGAAGTACAAGATGCGCTTATTTCCATTCTTTCCGAGAAAAACATTGCTATCCCCGAACTCAGTGAAGAACTACCTGCCAAACGAGGCTTTTCAATCATTGCTACTGCTAACACCCGCGACCGTGGTGTAAACGAAATGTCTTCAGCACTAAAACGACGTTTTAACATCATTGTATTGCCTGCTCCAGCTTCTTTAGAAACCGAAGTATCAATCGTTAGTAAGCGTGTAGCCGAAATATCCAATAACTATAAGTTAAAAGCAAGTTTACCAAGCAATGAAGCTATTGAGAAGATAGTAACCATATTCCGTGAATTGCGCAAAGGAGCGACCTTAGATGAAAAACAAAAACTCAAATCTCCCAGCGGAGTAATTTCAACAGCCGAAGCTATTTCGCTTATCACTAATAGTATGGCTTTAGCAGGTAGTTTTGGTAATGGCTCTGTTACCGATGAAGACCTCGCTTCAGGATTACAAGGAGCAATAGTAAAAGATGAAGACAAAGATAAAATGGTATGGAAAGAATACCTTGAAAATGTAATGAAGAAAAGAGGAGCAGCTTGGCGTGAACTATATAACCAATGCTCTATAATGAACAGTTAATCATTAACCTCAATAATTAAAAAAAGTCCGGTGAGTTCAATGAATTCACCGGACTTTTTTTAATATTAACAATTTAAACCACTTTTGTTATTTAAGAGGAGAACCTTCGTGTACGATATAAGTAAGTTTCAAGGCATTTACATCTTGAAGTTTTTCACGAATATCACTTACAAGTCCCATATTGGTATCGGCATCTACTTTCAAAGCTGTGATAAAGATATCGCGTAAGCCCTCACGTAAGCCTTCTCGGTAATTGAGAATATAGTGACCTACTTCAGATACATCAATAAACTTATCATTAACTTGAATTTTTGCATTAGCACCGAATTTAGCTTGATATTTAGGAAGTGGTTTTCCTGCATACAAGTACACTACGGGGTCTTTCTTGTCCAGTTTTTGTACTTGGTCGGCTACAGGCAACTTATTCTGAACCATCAAATCACTATCTTTTGATTCTGTTACAG
>CAUREJ010000035.1:0-22342 GCA_963523735.1 uncultured Capnocytophaga sp. | reverse complement strand
ATTCTTATTCTATTGATTATCTGAAAGATATAAATTTATTGAATCTTTTGCGGGCATCATCGGCAAAATGCACATCGGTACGGCGTTCGGTATCCATAGCAGGGTGTACGTATGCCGGTTCATTACTTGCAGTAGGGTAGGGGGCAGGGGTATCTTTAAGCATCCAGCCTATTTCTTCCTCGCCTTGCCTCATTGTAATCCAATCTTCCTCCGGAAGGAGTTCTAAGGCATTGGGGAGTAAAATATTAGCTTCTACGTTTAGCAGTCTGCCTAAGTTATCGGCTATGTAATGCACATTAGTTTGTGCAGCGGTAAGGTCTTTTTCTTCTAAGTTTTTGCGCACAAGGCGGAAAATATCGCGAATAGTGTCGTGAAATGACCACATATTTTGCGAAGGGTTTGTCCACCCGTGTTTTTCTAAGAAAGGAAAGAGTTGGTTTTCCTTTCGGGCAAAGTGTTTTTCAACCGTTGCAAGGTGGTTAAATACGTTGTAGAACTTTTGGTAATCGGTATGAGGGTCGATAGCAAGCAGTTCGTCGATGAGGTTGTAAATGAGCTCTGCCTCAAGCATATAAGTGTGTACAGGGTGTCCTGCGGGTAAGTTTTTTTCCATATATTACAAATTTAGGAGGCAAAGGTATGAAATAATTTTGAATTACCAATTAATATTATCAATCTTAATTTATTGAGTTGCTAATAAGTTGGAGGGAGTCCTTTGTTACTTTGTACAGTTCTTTTTTAGGGGAGTAAGTGCTGTTACTTTTTTTGTATATGTATTTACTCTCAGGCACATATAACTTTACCAATATACGTTGGGAACGGAAAAGCCCTCCTTGCTTTATCTGATAATAATCGGGTATGGTAATGTGATTATTGTTTATTTGAAGAGGGAACTCTACCTGTTGCATTTGTTGCTTAGCATTCTGTATGGTACTTCCTTTGCTCTCACGTTTTAAGACTAAAAAAGGCTCTTTTTCAGTTGTAGGTTTTATTGATACAAGGCCAAATTCTGTTACTACAAGGCCAAATTCTGTTACTACAAGGCGGTTGTTATCCACATTTAAATGTTTTGTATAGCGCTTTTGGGAGTTTACTGTAACATAAAGTGTATCAGCATTGGTAGTAATTGGTATTCTTTGCTCATCTTCATAGTGTGCAATGAAGTTGCGTGCAGTGCTACCCGCAGTTATGAGCAGTCCCAATACGCCTATTATCAAGCACAACACATTCGCCACTACCCATATACGAGGGGTATTAAATTGCTTTCTGAAGAGTTTAAAACTTAACAGTGTTATCAGCGATATAGGCAAAAACAAGAACAAGGCTACCGATAGGTAAAAAAGATTAAGTTGCCAAGTATGATCTAAAAAATAAGGTAGATACTCGGAAAACATAAACATTGAAAATCCTCCTGCCAAGCTACCCATAAATAAGCTCATTGCTAAGGTTTCAAATAACAATATACACAGCAGCGCCCCCAAGAATATAAAGAATCCTTTCAGCAAGAAGAAGAATATATTATTCCTCTTACGGGGTATCAAGGGGTCTGCAAAAGGAGCTGCTCTCTCAAAAGGCTCCTCTTTCTTTAAAATAAGTGCCAGCAGCAAGTAAGCACTCACGAATAAGAGCGTTATTCCAAGATACAAAGGTAACCACACAAGGGTAAATACAATATAAAGAATCCTCAGCCATGTGCTATCAAGCTTGGTACGTGCTGCTAAACCTCCTATCACTCCAAACAACCTTTTATCTGAAAAACTACGTACCCAATCGGTAGGTTGTGGCGGAATGTTACTATTTTTAAAGTTAGAAATAGTATCAAGGTTTACTGCTTCGCCCTTCATTTCTATCTTCTCAGCAGTAGTATAAGCAGCAGGCACTATAGCCCAGAAAATAAGATACACCAATATCACCGGTAAAAAAGGTAAGAATAAATAATGCCAATCACTCTTACTTATTATCAATACAAAACCAATAATAAGCAGAGGCAATATAAGTCCTATACGCAGCAGTGTTACATCTATATCAAAATAATACGCCAGCCCCGATAGCACCCCACCTATCTTCTTATCATCAGGATTTCTATATAGCTTTTTCCTTTTCAGCTCCGAAAAAGAAAAATTACTATGGCTGGTAGCAGCAGGCTCTTCGGCAGTTTCATCATCCGTGTATTGTTCTGGTTTCCCTAGCGTATCTATAAGGTATTGTATATCTTGACTTACTATAACTTCACGATTGATGAGCCTATCTTTTAGCAGCTCTGCCATACGTTGTTCTACATCAAAAAGAATTTCGTTTACATCCTCGTTATGGCTTAGGTATTGGCGCACCTTAGCAAGGTAAGTACTAAGTGCAGTATAGGCAGCTTCTTCAAGCATAAATGAAAAACCACCAAGGCTAATGTTTTTTATTTTGTCCATATTATATTAATTTATCTATGATTTGTTCTAATTCTTTCCACGCTTTTACCGTTTCGGTCAGGAAGCGTTTGCCTGTTTCGGTAAGCACATAGTACTTACGAGGAGGTCCTGAGGTTGATTCTTTCCATTGGTAAGCCAAGAGGTCGGCGTTTTTTAACCTTGTAAGCAAGGGGTATAAAGTACCTTCTACTACTATCATATCGGCACTTTTTAGCGCCTCAATAAGGTCGGATACATAAGCCTCATTGGTTTTGTTAATTACAGAAAGAATACACATTTCCAAAATGCCTTTGCGCATTTGGGTTCTAATTTTTTCAGTGTTAATTTCTTCCATTTTTCTATATTATTTAGGTGTTTAATTTTGATGTTTCCTGTTAGTATCAGCTTTTTTCTTCACTAACTACTAATTTCGGGGCAAAGGTATGGTAAAAAACAGTATTATGCAATACATAGTACTATTATTTTTAATAAATAAAATGTTAAAGTTTTTAATTCGCTGATTATCAATGTTTTCTTTTTGAGAAATTATTGTCTTTGCTGAAACAATTTGCTTAATAGTAGAAAAATATTATCTTTGCAACTCAAATAAATCATATTAATTAGATAGGAATATGCAAAAAATTCTGTTTTTCAGTTTTCTTTTTATTATTAATACTATTTCGGCTCAATTCTACAGAACTCCTTGGGTCTCTCAAATAGAACTTGAAATATCTATACCGATGAAAGTTGAGTACTCTAATAATCAGTCTTTGTATTACACAGAAAAAGGTAATGAATATGTAAGAGATACCAATTTAGATAAAAGGGTAATATATGGTGTGAATTACTCTATTAACTATGAGTGGTTTGATAAGTTCAGTGTAGGGGGAATGGCAGGTTTTACTTATTTGCCTTATCCTTCAATGCTTGTAAGTAAGTTAGGAGGAATATTGCGCTATAATGCTATTGAGGAACTAAATATGGACTTCTTTTTGTCACTGAGTTGTTTTTTTCCTATTACAAAAGATGTAAAGACTGATATTGGTGAGGGGAAAGTAGGAATAAACTTTGCTCTTTTCAATCAAGATAAATATTTATTTTATATTACTTCCTATCTTATAATTGCTGATTTTAAAAGAGAAACTTCTACTTTTTGCGATAAACAACCCTATTCAGTAGCTTTTAAAGGGGGAGGTTTAGGCGTAGGGGTTAAATTTTAGAAGAACAAATACTACTTTTTTAATTATCATTATACTTCTATCAGTAAAATCTATAAGAAGAAAAAGATAATAACTCTTTTTTTGTAGTATCTTTGCGAAAATAATTTTTAAAACATATATATTATGGCTTTTACACTTCCTACATTACCTTATGCCTATGAGGCTCTTGAACCTCATATTGATGCACGTACTATGGAAATCCATCTTACTAAGCACCATAATGCTTATACTACTAATCTAAATACCGCTGCCGAAGCTGCAGGGCTTCAGGGTAAGACTATTGAAGAAATTTTGCATACCCTTGATATGAACAATGCACCTTTGCGCAATAACGCTGGTGGATTTTACAATCACAATTTGTTTTGGGAAATAATGAGTCCGAATGGTGGGGGAGCTCCTACCGGTGAATTAGCTGCGGCTATTGAGGCAGCTTTTGGTTCTTTCGAGGCTTTTAAAGAGGCTTTTAGCAAGGCAGCTGCTACTCGGTTTGGTTCGGGATGGGCGTGGCTTTGTGTTCACAAAGGGGGTAAACTTGAAGTATGTTCTACTCCTAACCAAGATAACCCTTTGATGCCCCAAACAGGTTGCGGAGGGTTCCCTATTTTAGGATTAGATGTTTGGGAACACGCTTATTACTTACACTATCAGAACCGCCGTCCGGATTATATTCAAGCTTTCTTTAATGTTATTAACTGGGGTAAAGTAGCTGAACTTTACGCTGCTAATAAATAGATTTGATAGGTTTAAAATAGGTGATGAAAAAAGCCGACTGAGTAATCAGTCGGCTTTTTTATTGATTGTTTAATTGTCAATTATATTAATTCTTTAGTTTTACTTTTGCTTTTTTAGCGGCTAAAATTACTGCATTCTTAGCATTAACAACTGTACCGGTAGTAGAAAGTTCTTTAAAATTCTTTTCTTTCTTATTACCTTCTTCATCGGTACCGCCTGCATATACGTTCATATCGACTTTTATGCCTGATTCCATAATGATTTGTTTTACTTCGGCAGCGGTAAGACTTGGGAAGTAGGAACGCAATAGGGCTGCAAGACCAGCAACCTCGGGCGATGCCATTGAAGTACCTGACAGGAATTCATATTGGTTATCGGGGGTAGTAGCATAAATTTTTACACCAGGTGCGAAAACATCGACATTGCGTTTGCCGTAGTTAGAGAATGAAGCTACTAATTTTTTGCTGTATTCGTGGTTTAGAGCGCCTACGGTAAGGAAATTATCGGCTATTTCTTTTCCGTTCACATCGTCGTTAGGGTAAGTGTCTTCCACATCGATGTCTTTTGAATCATTACCAGCGGCATTTACGATAAGCACGTCCTTACTTGCGGCGTATTTAATAGCATCGTACACCCATTGTTTGTGAGGAGAGAAGGCTTTACCGAAACTTGTGTTAATGACTTTAGCTCCGTTATCGGCTGCATATCGGAGGGCAAGAGCCACATCTTTGTCGTACTCATCACCATCGGGTACGGCACGAACTGCCATAATGCGTACATTATCGGCTACACCATTCATACCGATACCATTGTTGCGCACTGCCGCAATAATACCAGCAACGTGGGTGCCGTGCGTAGCGTCTTTGCTGTTAGGTCCTATTACGTTACCATTGCCGTAGTACTTACTATTAAAGTCGTTTTCATCGTCTTTTAAAATCTCCTTACGAGGGTCGAATTTGAGGTTGAGGAAATACTTTAATTTATTGTCGAAATACTCAATAGCTTCGGGTAATTCTTTTTTAAATTCGGCAGAAGTGCTTCCTTCAGCTAACAAATCTTTCATAAATGAAGCCATTTCGGCAGTGCGTTCATCAACTTTTTTGTTTTTGAGGGCGTTATCAATATCATCGGCAGTGTAGACTTCTTTACCTACCAATTCTTGCATAACGGCGTCTAACTTATTGCTTACTTGTAATAAGCGTTCGTAGCCTTCTTTGCTTTTAGAGGCTTCTTCAAACTCTTTGTCGTACTCTTTTTTAGCACGCTCATAGTCCGGGTCTTTTGGGTTTCGCACGATACGAGTCATCTCGGTGTTAGCCTGCGCTATATTACCCAAGAAGTTCCACCCGTGTACGTCATCGACATATCCGTTTTTATCGTCGTCGATTCCGTTATTAGGGATTTCTTTAGGGTTCACCCAAATAATGCTTTTAAGGTCGGGGTGGTTAATATCGACCCCAGAATCGACTACTCCGACAGTTACAGTGGTAGGAGTAAGTCCTTTAAGCAAGGCATAGGCACCTGCTAAATTCATACCAGGGAAGTTTTGATGCGCCCAGCTTTTTAGTTGGTCGTCGGTAAGTTTAGCTGAAGCTGTTTTGGGCACAGCTGGTGCGGTATCTAAGTTTTTTACAGTACCGCAACCTGCTAATAATGAGGCTGCTAAAGCAGCTAATAAAATTGGTTTTGTATTCATTTTATCAGTTCTTAAATATGAGTTTATCATAAAAATCGGGCAAAGATACGAATTTTTTTGTAATTTTGCAGCCTTGAGAAAAAAGTTAGGGGGTTAGGGGTTAGTGGATAGGGGTTAGTGGATAGTGGATAGGGGATAGGAGTTAGGGGATAGTGGATAGGGGATAGGAGTTAGGGGATAGTGGATAGGGAATAGGAGTTGGGGGGGGGTGAGGAAAATGCAATGTTTTTGGGTTTTTGTTGCGAATAATGCAAAGTGAGGGAGCGGTTTTTAAACGCTTGATATTCAGTTATATAACGCTTATCTTTCGCTCACCCTTCGCTCTGCCTTCGGTATGCCTTCGCTCACCCTTCGTTACGGCTTTGAGATGCTTTTTGGAGCGATTGAGGTGTAATGAGCTGATAATTAAGGGGGTATGTTTTTCTCCTTAAAAGGGAGTTGAGGTTGATGATTTTTGAATTTTTCGCAAAGAAAATTAGCAAATTAGCAAATTAGCAAATTAGCAAATTAGCAAATTAGGGAATTGAGGGGAGAGACCTATGGATTTATGATTTGAATTTAGGTAAAAGATAATGAAAACAAAAGAGATACTTATTAAAGGGGCAAAACTGCACAACCTTAAAGATATAACCGTGGGGATTCCGCGTAATAAGCTGGTTGTTGTTACGGGTCTTTCGGGTTCGGGGAAATCGAGCCTTGCTTTCGATACCCTCTACGCTGAGGGACAACGCCGGTATGTGGAGAGTCTGTCCTCTTACGCAAGGCAGTTTTTGGGAAGGCTTGACAAACCTAAAGTTGATACTATTGAGGGTATAGCCCCTGCTATTGCTATTGAACAAAAGGTTAATACAGCTAACCCCCGCTCGACTGTCGGCACTTCGACCGAAGTGTATGACTACCTAAAACTGCTTTTTGCCCGTATTGGTAAAACTTATTCTCCTATTTCGGGGGAAGAGGTTAAAAAACATACGGTTACCGATGTGGTTGATGCGGTATTGACTTACCCTGAAGGTACTAAGCTGCTCCTACTGGCTCCTATTACTATCCCTGAAGACCGCACGCCCCAGCAAGTGCTACAGCTCTTGTTACAGCAGGGGTACGCGCGTATCTTCTACCAAGATAAAGTTATTAGAATGGACGAAGAACTGCCTGAACAGCTTACTGACTTCCTGCTGGTAGTAGATAGGGTAGTGGTGCAACATACCGAAGACTTCCAACACCGGCTTGCCGATGCGGTGCAAACGGCTTTCTTTGAAGGAAAAGGCGAATGCTTTATCAGAGAAATGAATACCGATAAGCAGCAGGCTTTTAGCAACCGTTTTGAGCTTGACGGCATAACTTTTTTAGAACCTAACGTACACCTTTTCAGCTTTAATAATCCTTACGGCGCTTGCCCTGTGTGCGAAGGGTATGGTGATACGATTGGATTAGACGAGGAACTGATAGTGCCTAATACAGGGCTTTCCATCTACGAAAATGCTATCTACCCTTGGCGCGGTGAGGCGATGAGCTATTTTCGTGACCAACTGGTAAATACTGCCTATAAATTTGATTTCCCGATACACAAACCTTGGTTTGAACTCAGTGCCGCACAAAAACAACTTGTTTGGGACGGCAATAGCTATTTTACAGGATTGACAGGCTTTTTTAAAGAGTTAGAAGAGAAGAGTTACAAAATACAAAACCGCGTGCTATTGGCGCGTTACCGCGGTAAAACCCGCTGCCACGAGTGCGGAGGTAAACGCCTTAGGAAAGAGGCTAATTACGTTAAAATTAACGGCAAAAGTATCTCGGATTTAGTTGAAATATCAATAACAGAGCTGCAAGCTTTCTTTAAAAACCTCCGCTTAACGCCCTATGAACAAGAAGTGGCTAAACGCTTATTGCTCGAAATAAACAATCGCTTACAGTTCCTGACCGATGTAGGTTTGGGGTATCTGACTCTTAACCGAAAATCAAACACGCTTTCGGGAGGAGAGAGTCAGCGGATAAACCTTGCTACCTCGTTAGGGAGTAGCCTTGTAGGCTCGATGTACATTCTTGACGAGCCGAGTATAGGTTTGCACCCACGAGATACCCACCGCCTGATACAGGTATTGAAATCACTTCGAGATTTGGGCAATACCGTTATAGTAGTTGAACACGACGAAGATATAATGAAAGCCGCCGATTACATTATCGATATAGGTCCTGAGGCGGGAACTCACGGCGGCGAGGTTGTAGCAGCGGGTACCTATCAAGAACTTCTGAAGGCAGATACCCTTACCGGTAAATACCTGAGCGGTAGACTCCAAATACCTGTGCCTGCCCAGCGGCGCACTTCGCCTCACTACATTACACTTGTAGGTTGCCGAGAAAACAACCTCAAGAATATAGATGTGACCTTTCCGTTGGATATGCTGACGGTAGTTACAGGGGTGTCGGGCAGTGGGAAATCGACCCTTGTTAAAAAGCTGCTATACCCTGCCATACAAAAGGAATTAGATTTGGCGGCAGAAAAGATAGGTCAGTTTACCAAAATTACAGGTAAATACAAGCACCTTAAAGGGGTGGAGTTCGTAGACCAAAACCCTATAGGCAAATCGACCCGTTCCAACCCGATAACCTATATTAAAGTGTATGACGATATAAGGGCATTGTATGCCAATCAGAAAATGGCGAAGATGCGGAATTTTCAGGCTAAACACTTCTCTTTCAACGTAGATGGTGGTAGGTGTGAAGTATGTAAAGGCGAGGGTGAGGTGACTATAGAAATGCAGTTTATGGCTGATGTACACCTTACCTGTGAAGCCTGTGGGGGCAAGCGATTTAAAAAGGAAGTGTTGGAAGTAACTTACGAAGGTAAGAATATTGACGACCTGCTAAATACGACTATAGACGATGCCATAGCCTTCTTTCACGAACACAATCAACCTAAAATAGCCGAAAAGCTAAAGCCGTTGCAAGATGTAGGCTTGGGCTATGTGACACTTGGGCAATCGTCCTCGACCCTTTCGGGAGGTGAGGCACAACGGATTAAGTTAGCTTCGTTTCTGTCCAAATCGGAAACTAAAGAAAAGGTGCTTTTCATCTTTGATGAACCCACTACGGGGCTTCATTTTCACGATATTCAAAAGCTTTTGGACTCTTTGCAAGCCCTAATAGAAAAAGGGCATTCGGTCATCATTATAGAACACAATACCGAGATGATAAAATGCGCTGATTACGTAATAGATTTAGGTTTGGAAGGAGGCGACAAAGGGGGCAATATTGTTGCGGTGGGTACCCCTGAAGAAGTAGCCCAAAACGCACAAAGCTATACAGGGAAGTACCTGAAATTGTAGCTAATTGTTATTTTGTAAATTACTTTTTAATTTGTACTTTTGCCCTCTCTAACGAATCTCTAACAGCCCTAAAAAACACCTAAAATGGAACAAAAAGACGATAGCATCATCAGAATAACAGGAATGTACGAGAACTGGTTCTTAGATTACGCCTCATACGTAATCCTTGAACGCGCCGTACCCGCCATTGACGATGGGTTTAAGCCCGTGCAACGCCGTATTATGCACTCACTTAAAGAGTTAGACGATGGACGGTACAACAAAGTGGCTAACGTAGTAGGTAATACTATGCAGTACCACCCCCACGGTGATGCCAGCATAGGCGATGCTATTGTGCAGATAGGGCAAAAAGAACTCCTTATAGATACCCAAGGTAACTGGGGGAATATCCTTACCGGAGCCGATGCGGCTGCCCCTCGTTACATAGAAGCCCGACTATCTAAGTTTGCCCTTGATGTAGTGTTTAGCCCTAAGGTTACCGAATGGCAATCGTCTTACGACGGGCGTAAAAAAGAACCCATCAGTTTGCCGGTGAAGTTTCCGCTGCTCTTGGCTCAAGGAACCGAAGGGATAGCCGTAGGTCTTTCCACCAAAATATTACCTCATAATTTCATTGAACTTATAGATGCTTCCATAGCTTACCTTAAAGGCAAGCCCTTTGAACTCTATCCCGACTTTCCTACGGCAGGTGTTATGGACGTAAGTGGCTATAACGATGGGGCAAGAGGAGGGCGTGTACGTGTGCGTGCCAAGATATCACAGCTGGACAAAAGTACCCTCTGCATAACCGAAATACCTTTTACGACGACTACTTCTTCTCTTATAGACTCTATACTGAAGGCTAATGAAAAAGGGAAGATAAAAGTGAAAAAGGTAGATGATAATACGGCTGCTAATGTAGAAATATTAGTACACTTGCCCGCAGGGACGTCGCCTGATAAAACTATTGATGCCCTTTACGCCTTTACGGCTTGTGAGACAGCTATATCACCTATTACTTGTGTGATTGAGGATAATAAACCGCACTTCCTTACCGTGTCGGAGGTTTTGCGCCGTAGTACCGACCGCACAGTGGACATACTTAAACAGGAGTTAGAGATTACCTTAGAAGAATTGTATTTGCAAAGGCACAAGGCTTCTTTAGAGAAGATATTCATCAGAGAAGAGATGTATATCAACTTTAAAGACAAGAAATACAAAAATAAAGAACTTTTGTACCAATACCTCTATGAGCGTTTTGAACCTTTCAAAAAAGATTTGTTACGCGAAATTACCGACGACGATTTAGAGCGACTTACCCAGATACCGATGATTAGGATTACTAATTTCGATACTTATCGCGCTGAAGAGCAGATGCTTAAAATAGAAGCTGACATTGAGGAAGTGAAAAACCATTTGGCACACTTAGTGGATTTCGCTATTGCTCACTTTGACCGCCTGAAAAAGACTTATAGCAAAGGACGAGAACGCAAAACCGAAATACGTGTGTTCGATACTATTGAGGCTACCAAAGTGGTGGTGCGCAACACTAAGCTGTATGTGAATCGTGCTGAAGGTTTTGTAGGTACAGGCTTGCGAAAAGACGAATACGTAGGTGATTGTAGTGATATTGACGATGTGATTGCCTTTACCGAAAGCGGCGCAATGTACGTGACCAAAGTAGCTGACAAACAGTATATTGAAAAAGGTATTATACACGTAGCAGTGTTCAAGAAAGACGATAAACGCACTATCTATAATATGATTTACAAAGATGGGCAAACAGGCTTTTCGTACATCAAACGTTTTAATGTGACAGGTATTACACGTGATAAGAAATACGAACTTATACCTGCCCATAAAGACTCGCGAGTGCTTTACTTTACTGCTAACCCTAATGGCGAGGCTGAGGTTGTTACGATTAACCTTCGACAGTTAGGAACCTTGCGCAAGCTCCGTTGGGATATTGATTTCGCCGATACGCTCATTAAAGGGCGTAACGTGAAAGGGAACCTTGTGAGCAAATACGCTATTAAACGCATAGAGCTGAAAGAAAAAGGAGTATCGACCTTAAAACCTCGTAAAATATGGTTTGATGATATAGTGAAACGCCTCAATACCGAAGAGCGCGGTACATTGTTAGGTGCCTTTAAAGGTGATGACCGACTGCTGCTTATTACTAAAGAAGGGGTGGTGAAAACTATTATCCCTGAACTGAGTTTGCATTTTGAGAATAACATCGTGGTAATGGAAAAATGGCAGCCCGAAAAGCCTATTTCGGTGATTTACTACGATGGTGAAAAAGAACGTGTATTTGTAAAACGATTCGTTATAGAGAACGAAAACCGCGAAGAGCTTGTAATTACTGAACATCCGAAATCGCAATTACTATTTGTGTCTGCCGACTGGCGACCTATGGCTGAGGTGGTGTTCACCAAAGAAAAAGGTAAGGAGAAAGAGAACCTCACTGTGAATTTAGAAGAGTTTATTTCAGTAAAAGGTATCAAAGCCTTAGGAAATCAGCTTACTACTGATAAGGTAAAAACTATTAATACGCTTGAATCACTGCCTTATGAAGAACCGGAAGAAGAGGAAGTAGTGGAAGATTTAGGTGATGAAGAAATTGTTCCTACTTCTGAAAATGGAAGCGATGGTTTACAGACGGAATTGGAGTTTTGAGTAGTGTAAAGAAGTGAAGAAGTACGAAAATGATACAAGAATCTCATAACATAGAATACAAAGCATCTTGGCGTGATGAATACCTAAAATGGATTTGTGGTTTTGCTAATGCGCAAGGAGGTAGGCTCTATATAGGTAAAGATGATAATGGGGAAATAATTGGAGTGCCTGATGCTAAACGCCTAATGGAAGATATTCCTAATAAAATTACCAATATATTAGGGATAGTGGCAGATGTGAATTTGCTTGTAACCTCCGAAGGTGATTGTATAGAAATCAGCGTAAGTCCACAAACTAATCCAGTAAATTACAAAGGAGAATATCATTATCGCAGTGGTAGTACTAAGCAAGAACTCAAAGGAGCTGCTTTAGATAAATTTCTGTTAGGTAAGCAAGGAAAACATTGGGATAGTGTGCTTTATCCTAATGTTTCTATTTCTGAATTAAAATCGGATACATTTAATTTTTTTCGCAAGAGAGGAATAAAGGCACGTAGATTAGATGATGATGTTCTATCGGATAGTAATGAATTGTTATTGAATAACTTAAAGCTTACAGAAAACGGACAGCTAAAACGTGCAGCTCTTCTTCTTTTTCACCCTGACCCTGAAAAGTATGTAACGAACGCTTATGTGAAAATAGGGTATTTTAGTGATGATGATAGTGATTTGCTATTTCAAGATGAAGTACACGGCAACCTATTTGAGCAAGTAGAAAAGACGATGGAGTTGCTATTTACTAAATATATAAAGGCAATGATAAGTTATGAAGGTATTTACCGAGTAGAAACCTATGAATATCCACAAGAAGCTGTTCGTGAAGCTGTTCACAATGCTATTGCTCATAAAGATTACAGCGGGGCAACTCCTATACAAATCAGTGTTTATAAAGATAAAATAATGATTTGGAATTACGGTCGGTTACCCGAGAATTGGACAATAGATACATTGCAAGAAAAACACTCGTCAGTGCCTTATAATCCAGATATATCTAATGCTTTCTTCCGTATAGGTTATATAGAAGCGTGGGGACGTGGTATAAGGAAAATGAATGAGCAATGTGCTACGGCAGGCTTGCCTAATCCATTGTATTATTATGCTTCTTCAGGTTTTTGGGTAGTATTTCATAAAAACATTTACAATGAAGCTGATTTGCGTGAAAAAGGGCTTAATGAAAGACAAATAAAAGCTCTTTTATATTTTAAAACAAAAGGAGTAGTTACAACTACGGAATATTCTCAAAAGTATAATATTTCGGAAAGGACAGCTCGCAGAGATTTGTCACAATTAGTAGATAAAGCCTTGCTTAAGAATGAAGGAGATACTAATAACTCTGTGTATGTTTATTTCTGAGAAATGTCCGAAGTGTATTGTGAATGTCCGAAGTTTGTCCGAAGTTTGTTAGGGAGTAAAAAATAAAAGGTAAAACAATGAAAACTCGTTGTTTTACCTTTTACTTTTTTATGTTACTTACTTAAAATGTAAGAGTTATTCCTGCTAAATAATTAGCTTCGGCAGCGGGAATATAGGCTACCCCTCCGCCATAAAAGTTAGTACCATAAGGTGTGTATTTCGCATTTAGGATATTATAGCCTGTAACCGAGAACAACACTGACTGGAATGTGTGTTTGGGTTTCCATTCATACCCTAAACTAAGGTTGTTTACAAAATAAGCATCAAGCTTAGCTTCCTCACGACCTGTATTATCTACATACTGTTTGCCTACGTATTTTGAAATAAGGCTTATTTGGAGGTTTTCAATAGGTGTGAAGGTAATAGTATTACCTATTACAGTATTAGGTGAGTACGAAATAGGGGTATCGCCAAAACTAATGGTATTAGTAGCCGAACTTGGGTCGGTACCTTGATAGTCTTTGTTAATGTTACGGCTGAAGGCAATAGCAGGCTGCCATAACCATTGGTCGGATAGCTTTACAGTAGCATCGAGTTCTATACCTGTGCGATAACTCTTTTCTACATTCTCACGGATAGGGTATCCGGTATCATTATAACGCCCAGTAAGTACTAACTGGTCTTTATAGCCCATATAATAACCATTAAGGTTCAAGGTTACTTTATCGGTGTGATAACGCCAGCCGAGTTCTAAATCGTTTAGCTTTTCGGCTACAGGTTTGGGGGTGTTAGGATAGGCGTAAAGAGCATCGTTATAGCTTTTATAGTCGGAACGGTTAGGCTCTTTAGTGGCACGAGCATAAGAGAAATAGAAGTCGTTATAAGGGTTTAGTGTATAGGTAACCCCAGCCTTGGGATTAAAGGCAGTAAGTGATTCATCTACCTTTTGTGCTGCCGACTTATAGCTTACGTTGCGCAACTGCATATCGGCAAAGAGGCTCCACTGTGGTGCTACCTGATAAGTGAGCTTTGCATAACCAGAGGCTTCTTCTTTGCGGTTTAGTCCTTCGTATTTATATCTGTTTTTATACATAGGTAGTGCAGGTTCTGCCCAAAGGAGTTCTTTGAAGTGCGCTCCTTCATAACGGTTCAGTGCTCCGCCAATTATTAAATCAACGGCGTTTTTCTTGTAGTTAGCCGAAAAGGTAGTACCCCAAAAATCATTGTCTAAGGCTTGCTGATGGATAAAGGTAGTTTTCTTCTCTTCACCTTTAGCATCTAATTCTTTAGGTAAGCCTATCTTAGAATACTTCTTTTTTTCAGTTTCATAAGTTTCCCAATAGCCTTTACCTTTGGTGTAGTGGAGTGAAAGCTGAGTGCTCCACTCGGGGCTCCAACGTTGTGACCAGTGCAACTGCGCAAGGTCTTGTTGGTAATTATCACTCTGATTGTCGTAGAAGCGTTTGTTACCAGCCTTATCGGTGTACTCACCTGCGGGGTTGTAACGTCTGTTCTTTTCTAACATAGTTTTGTCCAAGCCTATGTAAGTGAGGTAAGTGCGTTCTTTTCCGCCAAAAACAAGTCCTTTTATCAAGGTGTTTCCGTAGCTATAAGTACCTTGCAGGAAGTAAGACTTCAGGTCGGAAGAAGCCCTGTCTCTGTACCCATCGCTCTTAATGACCGAAAAGCGACCGCTTAGTTCAAAACGCTCGTTTAGTTTTCCTGTTGAAAGCTTAATACTGTGCTTATGGGTGTTGTAGCTTCCGAAAAAGTTAGCAATTTCTCCCATAGCGCGCTCTTGTACCGCATCGGTAAGCACGTTAATACTTGCTCCGAAAGCTCCTGCCCCGTTAGATGAGGTACCTACCCCCCTTTGTAGCTGGATACTCTCGGCAGAGGCAGCCAAATCGGAAAGGTTATACCAAAAAACTCCTTGCGACTCACTGTCGTTTAGTGGCACGCCATTAATCGTAACGTTAGTGCGGTAAGTGTCCGAACCACGTATGTACATAGCGCTGTTACCAAAGCCCGAACCATCTTCGGAGTAGGAAACTACGTTTGGTAATTGAGCAAGCAATATAGGCATTTGTTGCCCAAAATTCTTTTTTTTGATTTCCTCTTTTAAGAGGTTGGAGAAAGTAACGGGCACTTTCTTGGTTGCCCTAACTGCCGAAACCAACACCTCGTCTAACTGAATAATCTTTGAAGAAAGCGAGTCGATAGGTGACTGGATTTGTTGTGCTACAGCCCCTGTGCTGAGGCATAACGCACTGTACAAAAGTACATTTTTCATTGTATAAATGGTTTTTTCACAAATAAAAGAGGCAATTATTTGGTGTGGTTATTAAAAAAAACGACTCATTCTTGCTACCCAAAAGCAAAAACAAGCCATAGCTTAGTTTCATTCCTTTTGCGGCATTATCCGCTCAAGTTCAATGGGTATAATCTCAGCTTTTTAAAGCACCCCTTATGAGACGACGGCAAAAGTACGATTTATTTCACAAATAGCAGTTAAAAATCATAAATTTAATTTATGCTACTATCAGTTTATTGCTTTATAAATTTGTCAATCTGCTAATAATTCTCTACTTTTGCCCTCAAAATCATCGTATTATGACAACAGAGAACACCCAATTAGTAATCCTTGATATACAAGGAAAGTTATCACAAATTGTTTACCAGTCGGAAGAAGTGTTGCGTAACAGTCGTATTCTGATAGAAGGTTGCAAGTTATTACAGCTCCCTATTATTTGGGTAGAGCAGATGCCCGATAAGCTTGGGGCTACCCATCCTACTATTGCCGAAGTATTAGAAGGCTACACCTCAGTTAAGAAAAGCAGCTTTTCGGCTTGGGGCGAGCCTTCGTTCCGTGAGCAGCTTACTGCCAACGGGCGTAAGCGAGTACTGCTTATAGGTATTGAAACTCATATCTGCCTTTACCAAACGGCAGTTGATTTGCTAACTCAAGGCTATGAAGTAGCTGTGGTAGCCGATGCAGTATCATCACGTACGGAAAGCAATAAGCAAATAGGGCTTACTATGGTACGTGATGCAGGGGCTACCCTTATTAGTACCGAAGCCGCCCTTTTTGCCCTCTTGCGCACAGCACAGCACCCTCAGTTTAAAGCAATAGCTCGGTTAGTAAAGTAAGAAGATTTATAGGTTAGTACATAAAAAAACTTTGCCAGAGATAAATACAATCTCTGGCAAAGTTTTTTATGTACTAATTACTAATTGGTTACTTTGTTTTCATCACTTTGTTATATATGTACAGTGATAAGGCAGCAAATACACCAACGGCACAAATTAAATACCATATTTTATTGGGGTTATAAGTATCCCAAAGCAATTGGGTAATTTGTCCTTGTGTGAGTCCTAACTTTTCACTTGCTAACTCAAAGAACTTAGTTTTCGTCAGGTTTTCGGGCATCTCAATAGCGCGTTTGGCTAATTCTATTTTTAGCAGACTGTATTTATCCGACCAGTGTTCGTATAAATACCCAGAGAAGAACCCTGTAAGGTAATTACCCGCAGCCACCGGTAAGAAAACTGTACCTTGGTATAAAGCTTCTTTTCCTTTAGGAGTTATCTGCGCTACAAAAGCCGATAGGGTAGGGCTGGAAGCCATTTCGCCTATTGAGAAGATGAGGGTACCTATTATTATAAACCACACATTGTTAAACATAAAGGTGAGTGTTACCCCTAAAGTAGCAATAATAGTACCCCTAATCATTGCGCTTACGTGCGTCATTTTAGTTACAAAGTACGATACCGCTACTTGGAAGAAGATTATCATAAACGAATCGATATTGATAAACCACTCGGCTTTTACTTGTCCTTTCTCGGTAAGGATAGTGCCTAAGAAAGGCAAGTTCTCGTTAATCCAAGCGCTAAGAGCCGATGAATCTACCCAATCATCAATAAAGTTAGGAAGGGTGTAGAACAGCTGGTTAAACATAGTCCAAAAACCTACCATAAGTAAGAGCAATACCGTAAGCCTAAGGTCTTTCAGCGCCTCGACAATGTGCATTATCGATTCTTTAATCTCGGTAAGTATAGGTTTACGGTGCTTTTGGGCTAAGGTAGGTTCTTTGTAAAGGAATAATGCTACCAACAGATTGATAGTCATCACCACAGCCCCCTGAATGAAGATAATGCGCCAGCCGTATTCGGTACGCAGGTATGAGGACATAGCAGGACCTAAAAACCCGCCTACATTCACCATCATATAGAAGATACCAAAGCCTATGGTGCTGGTAGTTTCGTCGGTGTTACGGGCTACGATTCCGTTCACTACCGGCTTAAAGAATCCGCCCCCAATAGCGGCGAAAAGGAATACTAAGTACACCGCTGCATAGTCGCTAACTTCACCCATAGCAAAGTACCCCACAGCCATAATGGCACAGGATATTACCAATGATAATTTGTAGCCTATACGGTCGGCAATTACCCCAAAAATAGGAGGTAATAGGTATAATATAGCCGATACGTTTGCCATAATGGTCGCTTTCTGAATGTGGTTAAAACCAAGTCCACCTTCATCGGTCGATGCTACTAAGTACAGACCTAAAAGAGTAAAGATACCATAGAAAGCCCAGCGTTCCATCAGCTGCAAAAAACTTGCTACCCAAAATGTAGGAGAGAATTTTTTTAACATAGTTCGTTAGATATTAGTTCATTAGTTGTAGGATTTGAACCCTTCAGCCTATTATTTTGGGTGCAAAAATAAAGCCTTTTTCCTTTCTGAAAAAATAAATCTCCAATTGCTACAAACCAAAAACAAAGTGTTATATTTGTAACAAAGAGATTAAGATACAGGTGCGAATGTTTTATTTATATCCTACAAGGGCATATTTTCCTAAACAGATTTAGGCGTTCCCAAGGGTAACGTCCTTCGGTTTTCTCTACGATAGGTTTTAGGCTATCACCTTCTAAATCGGCAAATAAGGGGGCAAGTTCATCTATTTCTTCTTTGCTGAAAAAACGACTTATATCTGCCATAATTAGCTTATCATCAAGGAGTTTGAGCAGGTGCTTAATTACGGTACTTTCACTAATGGTGCGCTCATCGGCTATTTGTTGTACTGTTTTTCCCTCTTTCCACAGCAGTAAAGTCTTTTCATAAGTGCTCAGCTTTTTAGGAGGGTCTTCAGTGGTTTCTTTGCTAAATAACTGTTCTTGTTTCACTCGGTTGTTAGCCTCCAGTCTTAATGTGTACAATAAGGCTTCAAACTTTTCGGTGCTTATATTCACTTTGTCAAAAGTTTTTTCTTCGGCAGCCAAAGCTAAGAGCTGTTCTAACTTGAACAGTTTTTTCAGCAGTTCGGCTATATCATTGCTCAAGGTTTCCAACTCACTTACAAACTCTTTTACTTTCTTTAAATAGTATATTTTTTCCTGCACGTACAGCACCTGAGTCCACAAGTCCGACAGCAAAGGTACGAAATAGTTTACCGATTTTTCAACGCGCTGGTAAATGTGTTCTATAGGGGCTTCGGTTTCAAAATAGCCACTTAGCTGTTTGCTGAACTTCCTTGCCGTTGTTACCAGCTCTTTTGCCCGTTGGTATTGCTGTTGCGCCCAATCCTTATAAGCGTTTTTGTTACCTATTTCGCCGCTATAACTGTTGGCGTGTTGTAGCCAAGCGGTTTCGAGGGCTATCCAATCAAAGGTTTTAAGAGCTGTTTCTTGCAAGAAAGCATTTCTACCTTGCTGCCAAGCCTCTTCCACTTCACTTTCGGTAGCCTTGTTAGTGGCGTATTGTAACACCTCCTCATTGTTTTCAATTCCGTTCTGGGCAATAGGCGATAGCAGTACAAGTCCTTGTAGTGAACGCAGCCGTGAAAAAGCCACATAAGCCTGTCCGGAGGCAAATACACTGTTAATATCTAAGGCAGCCCTCTCAAAGGTAAGTCCTTGGCTTTTGTGTATGGTGATAGCCCACGCCAAGCGCAACGGGTATTGGGTGAATGAGCCTAACTCTTCTTCTTCAATATCTTTGGTTACTTCATTCAGCTTGTAACGCATATTTTTCCACTGGTAGCGTTCTATTTGTATCACATCTTCATCGTCCAAGAGTACCGTTATACCCTCTTTGCTAAGTGTTTGAACGGTACCCATTTTGCCGTTAAAAAACAAGTGATTACCCGAAGGGTCGTTCTTGATGAACATCACCCTTGCCCCTTCTTTCAGTTCAATAACCTTATCGGTAGGGTAAAGATATTCGGGGAAATCACCACCTATGGTAGCCTCATAGCTAAAAGCAGGAGTAGTAAGTGCCTGCATTTGCTTAGCGTTAATAGCATCGGCTTTGGCGTTATGAGTGGTTAGGGTAATGTAATTATCGTTGGTTAGGGGGTTAAAGTTAGGTTGTACGTATTGTTGCAGTTCGGCTACATCGGTAGCTGTGAGTTTGTTTTCGCGCAGGTGGTTCAGCATACCGATAAAAAGAGGGTCGGTTTGCCTATAAATCTTCTCTAATTCAATATACAATAGGGGGTGTTCACTCACTACTTTTGATTGGAAGAAGAACATACCCTCATAAAACTGTTGTAGTACCTCCCATTCCTGCTGTTTCACTACTGGCGGAAGTTGCAAAAGGTCGCCTATAAAAAGCACTTGTACCCCACCAAAAGCCAACTTATTGCGGCGTATTTGTTGTAGGCAAAAGTCGATAGCGTCTAATGTGTCGGCGCGTAGCATACTCACCTCGTCAATAATCAGCAATTCCATATTGCGGATAAGCTGAATCTTGTTTTTGTGCATCTGGAAATGCTTTTGTAGCGAGTTCCTGTTTTCAAACCGAAGCGTTTCATTAACCATAGGCAAACTGCCAAAAGTAGGCAAAAAAGCAGCAAAAGGCAGCTGAAAGAGTGAGTGCAGCGTAACACCGCCGGCATTTAGGGCCGCAATGCCTGTGGGGGCAGCAACTACCGTATTTTTGTAAGTGGTATTGATAATTTTGTGCAATAAGGTTGTTTTCCCTGTACCAGCTTTTCCGGTAAGGAAGATGTTCTTATTGGTCTGATTGATAAGTGATAGTATAGTTTGTTCCATTTTTTTGGTTCTAACAGACCGCAAAGTTAAGAATTTTTTTTTCATTACTACCTCATTTCCAAATTTCCAAATTTCCTCATTTGCTAATTTCCTCATTTCCTCCAAAATATAAAAGGTGGATAACTACATCCGTTACCCACCTTATTTTTGTTTCCTTATTAGGTATTAGAACAAGTATGTTACGCCAAAACGCAATCCTCCGGTCGAAAAGGTATTGTTTTCAACAAACCATTCGGCGTTAGCAGCAAGATTTTTATTAAAAAAGTACCTTGCTCCCGACTGAAGTCGTAAGCCAATTCCTGAACCGTAGAACGAAGAGAAAAATTCGTTGTGAGTGTTCATAGCCCAATTGTAATACCCCAAGCTTAAACCACCGTAAAGGTCAAGAGGAATAGATAAGTTAAGGTGTTGTGAGAAGTGGTAGTTACTGGTAGCCAATACGCCTATATTGGTATAACCTATACCCCCTTGGTTATCAAAGCGGAAGAAAAGTTCACCCCCTAATGATATTTGTTTGGTAATACCATAGTCGGCAGAGCCGTATAGCATAGTACCTACGCCCGAGAAGCCTACGCCTCCGTTCACCTCAACGTCGCCTTTGCTCATTTGAGCCGATGCCGTTCCTATTGTAAGAAAACAGCCGAGTAAAAAAATAAGTTTTTTCATATAAATAAATTAAATTGGGGGCAAAGATACGAATAATTGGCAAATTAGCAAATTAGAGAATTAGCAAATTAGGTCAAACGCACGAAATTGCAATTACACATTGCCCCCTCTTTTTTTTAAATGACAAAAATACATCTATTTCCCATTTTCATTGCGAATAATGCAAAAATCACCCACCACAACTCCTTTTTGAGGAAGAAAACACAACTTCCTAACAATCAGTGTATTGCATCTAAATCAGTGCCAAAGCCACCTTATAGCCGTATCGAAGGCTGAGCGAAGCCATACCGAAGGCTGAGCGAAGGGTGAGCGAAGGGTGAGCGAAGGATAAGCGTTACTTCACTGAATATCAAGCGTTTCATCTTCATTCCTGCATTTTGCATTATTCGCAACAAAAACCCCAAAACATTGTATTTTCTGCAATATCCCTATCTCCCTCATTTGCTAATTTGCTAATTTCCTCATTTGCTAATTCCAAAAAGGTTCTGCTACAAGTAAAGGTTATAAATATAAAATTTAACACTTCTTTAACTTTCAAGATACATAAAAGTTTATAGTTTTGCGCCCTGATTAAAAAAACTCATATAGCAGTTGCTCAAACTTAACTCATATTTACAACAAATTAATTTTAAAAAGATGACAAAAACAGTTTTATTATTTATTTTTTCTTGCATAGGTATCTCTATGTACGCGCAAGATGACAATGCTTTAGAAAAGCAATTTGGTATTGAAGCAAATTTAATAGGACCAGGAATTGGTGCTTCTTATGAACTCCCTCTATCTCGAAGGTTTTTAGCCGACCTTTACGGTGGGTTGGGTACCCCTATACTCAAAGGGTGGGGAGCTATAGCAATAGACGATAGCCATTTTAAACCCTACACACGTGTTGCAGTAAAGTATTATTACAACCGAGACAGAAGAGTAAGAAAAGGGAAAGAGATAAATAACAACCGAGGAAACTTTTTAGGAATACAAAATAAAATGATGTATGCCCTTGGTGATTATTCTCCTTACTCTACTTTCGCCTTAAATGAAATATATTGGGGAGTACAAACAGAAGCCGCTAAAAAATTGTTGCTAACTTTTCAGATAGGATTCGCACATTATTACACTACAGGGCAAGAACATTATTACTCTCCCCTAATCGATTTGAAATTAAAGTACATTTTATTCTAATTTTTTGTACCAAAATTGAAACTACTTTTATAATCTATTTTAAATAAAGAAGATACAGGAATTA
>CAUREJ010000034.1:0-24979 GCA_963523735.1 uncultured Capnocytophaga sp. | reverse complement strand
CTCATTTGCTAATTTCCTCATTTGCTAATTTCCTCATTTGCTAATTTGCTAATTTGCTAATTTGCTAATTTCCTCATTTGCTAATTTGCTAATTTCCTCATTTTTATTGCGAATCTTTCAATAATTACCCTCCCCAATTCCCTTTTTTACCTAAAAACACAAAGTGCTAATAGTCAGCCTATTACACTAATAACGATACCCAAAGCCTCTTATAGCCGTAGCGAAGGGTAAGCGAAGGCAGGGCGAAGGCAGAGCGAAGGGTGAGCGAAGGATAAGCGTTAGTTCACTGAATAGTAAGCAGTTAAGTCCTATCCCCTCATTTTGCATAATTCACAACAAAATCTCCAAAACATTACATTTTCCTCATTTTCCAAATTTTCTCATTTCCAAATTTTCTCATTTCCAAATTTTCTCATTTTCTAATTTCCAAATTTCCTCATTTTCTCATTTTCAAATTTGCTAATTTTCAAATTTTCTCATTTCCAAATTTGCTAATTTTTTCATTTTTTTTTGTCCTCCAACAAAAAATCAATTTGTCAAGTCTCAACTTTCACCTCCCAAACCCCCCTCTTGCGAAAACCCCCAAAAAATGGCTTCGGACCTGTCACTGCTCAGCCCTTATTTTATAAGGGATTTTCGCATTTTGATGGCAGGATTTGCATACTAGTGACATTTTTCGAAAAAGTGAAAAATGGCAGTCTGAGACATGAAAATGGCAGTCTGAGACAAGTGATATATGAAAAAACCGCCGTAACTTTGCACCGTCAAAGAGATAGAATAGATATTAGGTGACAGGAATCAGGTATCAAGAGCCTAAAATTAGCTCCCAATACCTGAAACCTAAAACCTAAAAACAACACTCAGTACCCAACACCTAACACCCCCCAAAAAAATGAAAAATGAAGAATACATATTACACCAAAAATTGAATAACTATATAGGTGATGAACGATTACAGTTATTATCTACTATAAAGGAGATTATAGAATACGAAGTACAAAAACAACTCAAAAAACTCAAAACCTCCGAACGAGGTCAAAATATAAATCCTCCCAACACCTTAGTAGGTAATAAAACAAGTTAGGAAACACAATATCAGGAGAACCGAACCCGAAATACGTGGAGGAAATATTGATATGAACTAATAATTATTAAGGAGTTCGGTTCTCTATCCTAACTGATATAACAACAGAAATCTTTTTATTCATATTTTGTTGCATTCTTAGGGGCTTATCCCTAAGTGGTAAGCCCCTTAATGAATGCAATAATAAAAATAACTATATAGGTGTAAAACACCTCAAAAAATTAAACACTATGAAAAAAGTAATAACTCTCTTAATCTTTACTGCTATACTCTTTATAGCGTGTAATAATACCCAAAGTAGTACTCCTGCTACTACTACTGCCGCTACTACCGATAGTACCACAACTTATAATGCAGAAAATATTGAGGGTACTGCCATACCTAATAGTAAATTAGGGGTTAATGAAGATTACTCTTGGAACGACTTCCTCCTGCAAGGTAAAGTCAAAAAACTTGTTCAGTACACCTATGAAGTCGAAACAGATGAAGACGGCAATCCAGTAGTAGGGCAGCAATATGATACGCCCGAAAAGATCGAAATTATTGAGTTTAACCCTCAAGGATTCGTAACACGCAAACGAAGTTTTAGAGATAAAATAACCGATACCCCCTCAGAAGATGAACTCTTTAAATACGACTCTCATAACCGCCTTATCTCTATCAAAGAAACTACAGATAAAGGAAAAACTATCTTTCAAAATTATCAGTATGATAACAAAGGGTATCTAATAGCCTACGAAAGAAAGTTCGATGACTCCTATACCGATAAAATAAAGTACACCACCTCTCTCGATGCCTCAGGAAACCTCCAGATGAAAGAATACGATGAAACAGGAAGTGAGTATATAGTCATATATACTTATAACAAACAAAACTTATTAGTTACTCGAGAATTTTACAACAAAGAGGAAAAGGCTATAGATTCAGAAGTGACCTATTTCTATGACTCCAATAACCGTATAGAAAAACAAGAGTATAAAGAGTTTGGAATTGAAAGATTAATTTTTTCCTTTAGTAACTGTGCTTTTGATAAGTATGGAAATAGAACCTATTTGAAGGTTAGAACAAACTTATACGGTTCTGATGAAACTACCGAAGAATATACCCAATACACTTATGATAACAAAGGCAATGTACTCACAGCTCTTACTACCTATACTAAAGTCTCTGTAATTACCGGTGAAAAAGAGCCTCCTACCTATGTAAAATACGAAATAGAATATTATTAAACTCATATTAATATAGTAAACTCTTATGAAAAACATTATTACAATTTTAGCCATTAGCGCAGCAATCGTCGCTTGCAATAACAGCGCTAATAACAATGCTTCGGCTACTACTGCCGAAGGCGAACAAGCCGCTACTACCATTCCAACAGTAGCAGGAATAAATTACAAATACGCGTGGGAACACTTTAACCTGCAAGGTAAAGTTAAAAAACTTACCGAATATAGCTATCTTCAAGAAGAAGATGATAACGGTAAGCCTACAAAAGGAGAACCTTATGGAAAATACCCTGTTAAAACATATTTCTTTAACTCCGAAGGACTCCTAACCCAAATGAACGAATACGAAGAAAGTGAAGAAGGTACCTATGTAAAAAGTATCTATCAGTACGATGATCAAAACCGCCTTACCCTTATTAAAGTAACAAACTACGAAGGCGGAAACACCGTAACCGAAAGTTATGAGTACAGCCCCGAAGGCTATCTAACTTCTTCTACCTATAACAATGATAATAAAACCGACGGAGGTGAAGCTTTTAGCTATAAAACAACCTATACTACAACCCCTACCCCCGAAGGTATAAAAGTAGAAGAAAAAGGTGAAAACGATACTCAGTATCCGATTAACTACTATAACAAACAAAACCTATTGGTAAAAAGAGTACTGTACGATGCCCAAAAACAAAAAAATATAGGCGAAGCCCTCTATACCTACGATACCAATAACCGATGCCAAAAAGAAACCTATAACAGTCTTGGTTCTTTGTTCGTACGAGCCTATTGTGCAAAAGGTACTGCTTCTTGCTATTACGATAAGTACGGTAATCTTACTAAGGTAACCTTAAAAGAAATGTCGGAAGGTGGTGAAGATGATTGTGAGTCCTCAGAAGAATCGGACTATACGAAAGAATACACCTACGATGAGCAAGGAAACGTTATCCACGCTTTAGTGTCTATGGGTTCCGACCCTCTTATACGTACCTATAAAATTGAATATTATTAACTATGAAAAAGATAATTACACTCTTAGCCCTTTGTACAGCATTCATAGCCTGTAACAATCATAAAGCTAACAATACTAATGACCCCTCAGCCGATGAGCAAACAGCTGCTCAAGAGTCTAAGACTTTTGACTTAGTTCAAAAACACTCGTGGGCAGACTTTAACCTACAAGGCAAAGTCAAAAAAATTACTGAATATAGCTATGAAATGATGATAGACGATGACGGTACTGTAACACAAGGAGCCTTTATAGAAGCCTATGAGCCTATCACCGTAAAAGAGTTTACCCCTGAGGGCTTCCTTACCCGTGTTACTACCTACGAAGAGGAAGGGGCTGCCCCTGCTTTAGAATACTTATATCAGTACGATGCCCAAAACCGACTAGTAGCTATCAAAATGAAAAGCTCGGAAAGCAAATCGACCGAACGATATGAGTATTCACCCAAAGGATTCATAAGTGCCTGCATCACTACTTTTGGAGATTCCCAAAGTAAAATAACCTATAGCGTTACTGTTACCTCCGAAGGGAAAGAGGTAATCGAGAAAAGTTCGGGCAGCTATAGCCCCGATGCCTATACCCTTAAGTACTACAACACCCAAAACCTATTGGTAAAAGAGTGTTCTTATGACAGTGAAAACGAAAAGCCTCATACGGTATCTACCTATACCTATAACGCTAAGAACCAATGTGAAAAAATAGAGCAAAAAGGAATTGAGGAAGCAACCCCTCCTATGACCACTTTTTTCTCGTATGATGAGTATGGTAATATTACTAAAGTAGTTTTTGATGCTCCCGCTGGTATTGACTACCCAGACGACCATCGTGAAAGTACCTCTAAGTACTCCTATGATGAAAAGGGCAATATTGTAAAAGCTATAGAATCTAACAGTGAAAACCCTTTAATAAAAGTATGTAAAATAGAATATTACTAACTCATTCAAAAAAATGAAATTTATTAATTGATATATATTATGACAGCAAAATTCATTAAATTCGGTATAGCCTTTATGGCTATCTTTGCAGTGCTAAGCCTTAGCAGCTGCCAAAAGGACAACAACCCTACCCCAAATCCTGACCCCAAACCAGCCCCAACCCCCAACCCAACCCCAAATCCAACCCCCAACCCAACCCCAAATCCAACCCCCAACCCAACAGCTACTATTGTACCAGCCACTAACCTGCCTGCGCTTACAGTAACCATAAAAGGAGCTATAACTATAGGTAAAGCTGTTGATGAAAATGCAGAAACTTTTTCCTTTAATCGTTTCCCTAATTCAGTCGATGAGTTTAAAACGGTGCGTGAAAAAGTAGGCTCTGCAATAGGGGGGGGTGTCCTATTGCAAATTATGGCTATGGAAATGTACAGCCATAACAAACCCATAGGCGAGGCGTGTATCAGGCTATGCGTAACCAAAACTTACCAAAATATGGTTATCAATAGTTTCAAACGCGTGTTCTATGAGTACAAAAAACCTTATGCTGCTGCTTCTTTATTAGCAGGAGCTAACCCCCGAGAAGGTAATAACCCTACCGAGCCTTACGCTATCACCGTAAAGGTAGATGAAACACTGATGAAAGATGCCGATAAAGAAGCAGGCGGCACCTATTCAAGTGAATTCGATGCCTATGTATTGTACCTAAAAGTCGATAATTTCAGAAGGTTAAAAGGAAATGGCGAAATGTCCAAAGCCTATTCACAATTTGCAGTAGTGAAAACAGCTAAAAAAGATGAGCCTAGTGAGAATAAGTACTACGTAGTACAGTCATCTGGTGATATACTTGTTGATCCCGAACCTATAAGCCTTAGCAGTACTTATAACGGGGTAGCTCCTTTTAAAAAGTAGCATACCTTACCCTTTGCCAACTGCAAAGAAACTAAACATTAAAACAAAATCTATATAAAAACAGAACCGGACTCCTTTTTCTTAAATAAAAAGTAACGAACTTATTGATATAAAACTACCCCATAAGTGGGTTCGGTTCTATTTTTTAAATCAGTTTTAATTATTAATTTAAAATTACTTGCATTATGAAAGTTACAAAATTCTTGGCGTGTACCCTGCTCATAGCAGGCATTACGCCAGCCAATGCCCAACTAAAGGGATTGCTGAACAAAGCTAAAACCACAGTGAATGGCATTGTGAGTGAAAAAACTACCGAAACAGGAAGTGCCGCCGCCGCGGAAGTAGCCGCTGCCGGCAAAACCTATTACGTAAGCCCTAACGGAAGCGTACGTGCCGATGGGCTTAGTAAAGATACCCCTTTTAAAGATTTGCAAAAAGCTATTGATGTAGCCGAAGAAGGTTCAAGCATTCTTGTTGCCGAAGGTAATTACTTAGGCAATATGGACAGAGGCTATATTGAATGCGGTCGTTTTGGTAATGGTGCCGACGATGGTAAGTTCTTGAAATTTTACGGAGGCTATTCCTTAGATTTTTCAAAACGCGACCCTTCTAAATACATTACTAAAATCCAACCTAATCAAAAAGTGCCTCGTAGCATCGGTTCGGCACTGTTCCATATCACAGCCCGCCGTGCTTATGGTGATAAACGCCCTGCGGGCGAAGTGGTAGTAGATGGCTTTACCTTTGATGGTGGTGAGTTTATCCAATACTATAAACCCGATGTGAGCGACCCCCGAACTGGTACTCCTAACAAAGAAGTGCTTACAGGTATGCTCATTCACCCCGATGCACAAGCCGGAAATTGCGTAGGTGTCTCCAAAGCCGACTGGCGTGCTTTGCACCTAACCGTAGAAGGGAAAGTGAAAATAACCAATTGTGTGTTCGTGAACTGCCGTAACTTCGGATTGCAAGGCGGTATGGGAGCTGGTCATATCGAGGTAAGTAATAACATATTTGTAGCCAACCGCTATGCTGGTTGCGAAATATGGGGAACCCTACCCGAAGGGCAAGAAGATAAAATATCATTTGATTTCCATCACAATACAGTCATCTTTTCTTGGCCTATCACCAAAGAGTTTGAAACTATGGGGCAAGGCTTCCGCTTTATGAATGGTATCCGTACTATTAATGTGTATAATAACATCTTTGCTTTCAATGCGCGTTGCGGTGTAGAACGTTGCCGTTATGCAGCTAAAAAAGACCTTGAGAAAAAGAAACAAAGTAACTTGTACAATAACTATTTCCTTAATAATAAGTTCGACCTCGAAATATGCGACAAGTCAGTGCCTATTAATGTGCCTGCCGCACGTATAGAAGAAGCTGAAGAAATAGGCCCTAAATTTGAAAGAAATAAAGAAATGCCTTTCATTCAGTCCTTTATTTCGGCTATAGATGCTCCTTACCTAAAAGGCTTTACCGAGTTGAAATTAACAAAAACCGAAAGCTATGATGCCAACTCATCGGCTAACCAAGTGAATCGTTACTTAGGGCTTAACCAGCAAGGTACTAGTACCACACGCGTTTCAATGTTTGCTAACAAATACCCTTGGGAAAAAGCACGTAATTTATTCGGAGCTGTAAAAGATTACGGAGCCCAAAAACCAACAAACTAATAACAAATAAAGTCGGGGGGGATAGTGAACCAAATTTACAGCATCACAACCTATACACTACCTCCCAGACTCTTACTTTAAAAAGAAGAAAGATGAAGCAACAAATATTGAATTGGAGCATAATTTTATGGGCTGCCCTATTGGTAGGCTGTAAAAAAACAGGAACAAACACTCCCGAAACCGACCCTGCCGCCGATAGTACGCAGGTAGCAACAACAGCACAAACCTTGCAATTACCCGAACTTAAACCCCAAGAGGAAGTGGCATTTGAAAATGATAACGTCCGCATTGTAGAAGGTGAAACAATTGAAACTGAAGAAGGTGTGTATAACACTTTTTATATGCAGCCTAAAAATGCCTCATACAAGCAGTTTAGTATTGAAGGAACAGTTCTTGCTTTTGAGGGGGTTGTTGGCAAAGCAGTAGCAGTTAGTGAAGGTACAGGAACCGTACGTTTGTTATGGGTATATGACCTCACTACAGGTAAAGAGTTAGCTCAGATAGAGGATTTTAGTGATGGCGGAATAAAAGTAGAAAATGATCATCAGTTCTCTTTCTATCGCTATGACGATGACTATCCGCAAGTGTACTGGAACAAAGAAAAGGGCGTGTGGGGAAATCGGAATAAGGTACCTGCCGAACTGCTAAATGCCGATTTAGAAAAAGTTAAAAAGGAAATGTAACCCAATTTGTTCGACGGACTTACCCTAATGGCTCAACAAAAAATATTAGTCGATGTTCAAACAGGGAAAGTAACCCCTCTGAACGAATACCAATGGAGCTATATTGAATAAATTAAAATCGTTTAACCTTTAAATTTTTAAAGAATATGAGACGAATACTATGTATTTTATGCCTCTTATCCGTAGTTGGGATAGCAGCGCAGAACAACAAACAAACTAACAAGCAAACTAACAAGCAGACCAATAAACAAGCTGAAAAGCAGACTGAAAAGAAAGTAGGCATCAAAGATTTTTTCCTAATGCTGCCCGATAGTGCCTTTGAAGATTATGACTATATGGAGCTTAAAGATCGGAAAAAACTGCTAAAAACTATTGGTCAAGACAATGAGGATAGTCGCCCCTATATAGATGTATGTGACCCGAAAAATGGCTATCTTTCTGTGTTCTACTATTATTTAGATGACACCCAAATCCAAATCTGTTATTGGAATTTGAAAGACGGGCGAAAACTTGTGGGCGTTAATAGGCATCAAGGATTTGGAGAACTCAGCTTCTTTATATACGAAAACGGTGAACTGAAAGACGGCTCAAGTTATATGCCCGATACTAAAAACGTACAGGTAACCGATTTCTTTGATACCTCTCGCCTCAATGCCAAGGAGAAGAAGATTCTTCAAGACATATTCAACGACAGAATTGTTTTCCGATATGTGCTTCCTCGTAAAGGCAGATCTATTGAAATGTGCATAGGCTTTCCTATTCAGGATATGGATTACGAAACAATGTTTGATGAGGCTGGTATAGAAGATAAGATTGCGTACAAACATATTGTTTTCAAGTGGGTCAATGAAAAATGGGTCAAGGAAGTTCAGAAAGGACAAGGTACCCAAATAGATGACCTTAGTAAAAATAATAACTAAAACGGAAGAAAGTTTTTTCATATTTTAAATTAGGTTTTTAAATGCATTCTCTTATCTGGAGGATTGTGTTTTATGGATTGGTCACAATCCTCCAAGAGAATGCGAAAAAACTTATGCCTTCCTACTTTTAAAATAGAATTTAACCCTTAAAAAAACATAACAATGAAAAGATTAACAACATTCGCCCTATGCGGGCTCGTAGCCACACTTTTTAGCAGTTGTGGAGAAAAAGGAGGAGAAGTCCTCAGTAACATTATTGCACCGAAAGTATTTTTGGTATTAAATGCCGAGAATCAAGACGTTGCAGTAGATGTTAGTTATGACGAGGCTAATAAAAATGATGTGTTTATTGACCTCAATGGAAACCTGCGAAAAGACCCAGGTGAAGAACTTGCCCAAGATACTAAAACTTATACAGTAACTAATAAGCAAGTTACTGTTTTTGGGCAAGTGAAAAGAATTGTTGTACACTCAGAAAAATTGGTAGGAGTTGATGTGATGAGCCGTTACATTGAGAATTTAGACTTTAGTGATTGTACTAAATTGGTTAAATGTAAGATTACTAATGCTCAAGAGCTTAAAACAATCGACTTTACAGCTTGCCCTTTAGCCGATTTTGAGCTTCCTACTGAAAGCGATAAAATAGCCAAGCTAAACTACATCGATATGAGTAGTGCAACTGTAGAAGCGTTTAAAGATAAGCTTGATGAGTTTTTTAAAAGATTGCCATCAGTAGTAGGTGAACAAAAGGGGCAGCTCTTTCTATCCAACAAGCTATACAATACGCTACCTCCTCAAGACCCTGCAGTTCTAAAAGACAAAAGGTGGAAAGTTCAAGGAAAGTAAAACAACCACTAATCCTAATTAAGGCAAACGTACGAAACTTGTTTTCGTGTGTTTGCCTCGATTAGGAGGCATTTATTGCGTAAACCTTAACTCCTAAGCAAAGGACATTATGAAATTGTTAATCATCACTTCTCTCCTAATGGCAAGCACCGCGCTTAGCGCGCAGCAAATAGCCAATACGTACGAAGCAACCAAAACTGATTGGCAAAAAATGGAACTAAAGGGCAAAGTTAAAACCCTAAAAAGCTATACCTATACAGCTCAACAAAAAAACGGTAAAACAATTAAAAAAGCCCTTAAAAAGACTGAAGACCACGTGGTAATTCCTACTATTGCCTATTACTCCTTCTCACCCGAAGGGTACCTAACTGAGGAAATAGGGTATAGTGATAAAGAAAAAGAAATATACCACAAAAATCTTCACTATAACCCCCAAAACCAACTCCTCTTGATGGAGCACAAAATATTTGATAGCAATAATAAAGAAGTTTATGAGTACCAAAAGAACCAACTCCAAATGGTAAAAACCTATATTAATGGTGAATATTATCAAGATTTTGATGCTACTTATCTGACCAAAGGCGGTAAGTACTTATGTCAAGGTACCGACAATTGCTCTGAATACCAGTATGATAGCAATGGGAAACTTTTAAAGACAGTATCTTATAGAATAGGAGGTTCTCGGTTTGATGTTACTAAATACACCTATAATAAGCAAGGGCAACTCACACGTGCTGATTACTTTACCGGTCCAGGAGGTAATGAACGCTACAGCACCGAAATATATCAGTACCTCACCACTGACTCACAAGGAAATGTAACCCAAAAAGCAATACAGATAAAAGATCATAACAACCGAACTACCTACCAACTTATAGAATATCAAATAACTTATTATTAACAATAAATGAAGTACTTATGAAAAAGATAACCTTACTCATCGGATTGGGGCTTGCAACCCTACTTAGTAATTGTAAACTTGGCGGAGATATCTTGGAAGATGTTATAGCCCCAAAAATAATCCTCAAATTTTCTCAAACTAACACTTATGGGAAACTGCTTGATGTTGATTTCAATAAAAACAAAGCTAACGAGACGTATTTTGATGCCAACTACAACTTTGATTTTGACCCTAATGAAGTACTCGTTAAAGAAAAAGAATACTCATTTAGTGACAAAAGTGCTAATGTAATGGGGCAAGTATACCGATTTAATTTTCATAGCAATTACCTTAAAAACGTATTTGTAACCAATCGGCATATTAAAGAAATGCGTTTTGATAATTGTAAAGAATTAGACACTTGCTATATTTATAACGCCCAAGACCTTGAAATCCTCTCTTTAGAGGGGTGCCACAAACTGAAAGCCTTACAGTTTTCAGAAAAAAGCAAGCGTTACAGAAGCCTAAGGAATATCAACTTGAAATATTCATATCAGTTGCAAGATGTAGATAAAATTATTGAAGGCTTGCCCAATCGCTCTGAAGAAAAAGAAAAAGGGAAAATAGCAATAAGCGTACCTATGAGCCCTCAGCAAGAAAAAGCCTTAAAAGAAAAAGGATGGCTTTCGGCAGATGTGTTTAATGCTATTACCGAAGCCGATATAAGCAAGTATCAGCATAAATTTACCGATAAGCATATAACTGTTTTTAGCGGGATTAATCCTGATTGGAAAATTAATCGTATCTTCTTCTTTAAAACCCGAAACGGCTATTTAGGGAAACTACAATTTCTAAAAAAAGAAAACTTTTTAATGAGAGTTGTTGTTTACACTCCCGGAGGCTTAAAGGCATATTCTGAAATTCCTAATAACTTTTTCAATCTTGAAACAGGTAAAGAAACAGACAGCAAAAATGGTGATTTTCACATTGATGGAGGAGTGGGGACACTATATCTTTACCCTTGTAATGGAGCTACTTTTATTTTAGAAGAGACCTTAGGAAATTAAACACGTTTTATGAAAAAAGTATTATTTTTTGCGGCTTTGCTGCTCACGGTAGCAGTTGCCGCGCAGACTAAAAGTTATAAAGGGGCGTGGTTTGAAGTAAAGTATCCGAGCAACTTTAGCGTAAAAGCCTCTGAACCCTCTAAAATGGGTGAGGCGAATACTTACGATGCGGCTACTTTTACTTCGCCAGATAAAAAAGTGTCTTTTTACATCTATGCTCCTGTGGTACCAGTAGAGAAAGACCCTGAAAGTGTACCGCTTGGAAACGCGTCACAATCACTTGATCCTGATAAACTTGGCTTTGTTGTTACTTACTATTCTAATTTCAACAATAAGGACAAGCGTACCCACAGTTACCAAGTAACACGTACAAGCGAGGGCTATACCGACCTTATCATCGGCATAGCTTACACCACAATGAAGGATTACGAGAAGTACAAAAAGCAGTACCTCGCCTTCAAGAAATCGTTAGAACGCTATTATTTTGATTAATTGTTAGGTTTCGGGTGTTAGGATTAGGAGTATTGCAGAAAATGTGATGTTTTGAGGTTTTTGTTGCGAATAATGCAAAGTGAGGAATAGGTTTTAAAGGCTTGATATTCAGTGAAGTAATGCTTATCCTTCGCTTATAGTTCGCTCATCCTTCGCTTAACCTTCGCTCAGCCTTCGCTACGGCTTCGAGATGCTTTGGGTAGTGATGGTGCTGTAATGGACTGACTGTTAGGGGCTTCTGTTTCTTTTAAAGAGGAGGAAGTTTAGGTTGGTAGCTTTTGAATTATTTGCAATAAAAATGGGGAAAAGGTGAATAAACTTAAGCGGGAGTTTTTTATAGTTTCATAATGAGTTTTTTTTGGGAAAGAGCTTGTAGGGATACAGGCTCTTTTCTTATTAGCTCTTTTTTCTTTTAATAATCAATAAGGGTAATAGTATAAAAACACCTATGAGAGAGAAGATAAGTCCGCCCATAGTACCAGCCGCCAGAGGGAACCAAAAGGCTTCTTGGGTGTCGCCTATAACAAAAGGGATAAAGCCTAAGATAGTAGAAAGCACCGTGAGCATTATAGGCACTATTTTAGCGTTCCAAGCCTTGAGGTAAGCTTTATAGGTAGGGAGTAAGGGCTGTGCTTTTCGCACTCCGTTGTATTGGTTTAGGATGTAGATGTTGGCATTTACAGTAATCCCTGCTAATAGTACGAACGAGGCAAAGCCTCCTTGGTCAAAATTCAAATCAAACCCCCAAAAGGTTAGGAATACGCCTATGAACGAAATAGGTATGATAAGAATGATGACGAAAGGCTGTTTTAATGAGTTGAATAATACCGAAGTAGTAAAGAAGATGATAGTAACCAGCAGCGCCAAGAGTCCGTACTGCTTACTGTCCTTGCCAAAACTCCAAGCACGTTCTTCCATTTCGGCTTTATAACCGGCGGGGAGCTGCTCATTGAGGGCTTTTACTTCTTCCTCTAATAACTTACTGCCCTGTTGAGAGGAACCGATGTAGTTAAACTGCACTACCAAGCGGTATTGTTGTTTTTCCTTAGCAATCTCTTGTGGTGCTTGGTCGCGGGCAATAGTGGCATAGGGGCTAAGAGCCTGTTGCAACGCCCATATATCGTATTCTTTGCTCTGTGCGCTGTGCAGCACTATATCTTCCGAGCGCCCTTCGTGTACCAATTGCCCTGCCCAAATATCTCGCCCAAACATTTGAGAAAGCCCTCTGAAAAGCTGTGAGGGCTCTTGGTGAGCAAGTGCTAAAGCCTGCTTGTTCAGGTTGAATTTGTATTCCTCATAATCATCTTTGTAGTAAGAGTAATCGGAGTTAATGGTCACTTCCTGTATGCGGCGGTGCTTTAGCAAGTGAGTTTTAAGCGTATCAGCCCACTGGTTCAGCTCGTCGTAGTTATAGCCTAACAATTTTACCGAAAAACTACCAGCTGTTTCCTTCACATCATTGCTGAACCCTCTGTCCTCCAAGCCGAATACCCCCCAGCTACCGCCTCCTAACTCCAAGGCTTTGGTAATAACATTGTTTTTCAGCTGATAAGGGAAGCCCGAACGTTCGGCTTCTTTAGTGAAAAACACCTCGATAGAAGCTCTGTTAGCACTGTTGATATTGGTTTGAAATTGCTTAATCTGCTTAAAACTGCTTAGGTAGCTTTCCATACGTTGCATAAGGGTATTCATCTGTGCAAGGGTAGTGCCATTAGGCATTGACGAGGTAATGGTAAGCACTACTTCCTGTTTCCTGCTGAACGAACCGTGTTCATACACATTCTCAGCAAAGAGGCGCAGCGTACCTCCTAAAGTTTTGTCGACTATAGGCTTAACCGTCTCTCTGTAAAAATCAGTAGCAAAAATAGCGTTGTAGGTATTTGCCCAGCGGCTTTCACCCTCTATTTTATTAGGAAGTAAGAAAACAGGAAAGCCAAAAAGAAGTATGAAAAATAGGAATACCAACCAGCGGACGCGTGCTAAGCCCACAAGCCCTTTGCCATACGCCCTTGTGGCTTTTACTAAAAAACGTTTTGATAACTGCCACTTAGCCTTGCGCTTGCGTTTGTTAAAGCCTATCTTTTCCATCATAGCAGGCACAAACCACAAAGCTATGAAGAGAGAAACAAGCAAGTTAATCACGATAACCATAGCGAAATCGAGCAGGTTGAGGCGCAACCGCTCGTCTAAGAAAAATATCATACACAAGGCGCCAATAGTAGTGAGTGTAGCTGCTAAAATGGGTAAGAAAGCAGCCCTATTGCGCTTGTGCAGCCAGTGGTCGGTCATTATAATAGTGTTATCAATAATCAAGTTCAGTGAGATGGTAATACCTGCCAATGAGTACAGTTGTATTTCCAACTGGAAGAAGTAATACAGCACCGCAGCTACCGCCAAATTTACACTCAAACTGGAAACAATAAGCAGTAAATATTTTAGATTGCGTGAAATAAGCAACACGAACGAGAGCAGTATAAGAACCGTTAAGCCACTTCGCACGTATATTTTGTGAAGTTCATCTTTTATGTATTCGGTAGCGTCGTAATTTTGGTGTAGTTCATAACCGTTGGGCAGGTGGTGCTTCATAAGCTCCATCTTAGCTTTGACAGCGTTACTTAACTCTAACTGATTGGCATTTTCATCGGCAAAGACAGAGAGGTAAATAGAGTTGAGTCCGTTAATGCGGTAGTAGCTGCGAGGTTGCTGTTCAGTGCGCTGGGCAGTAACCAATTCACTAAGGTACACCACTTTCCCGTCTATATTACTTACTGCAATCGATGAAACATCAAAGGTATCTCTTTGTGCAGGGTTGCCCATTACTACCCTAATGAAGTGTGTTGCGCCACCTTCAGTTACCTCGCCTATGCCTAAGAATTGCACATCGTAGTATTGGGCTATAGCCCGCTGTATATCGCCAACGGTTAGCTTGAGTCGTTTTAGTACATCGTTGTTATAAGTTAGCTCCCACTGCATATTAGGGGCAGTAGTAATATCTATTTTATAGATGCCTTTTAGCTCACTTAGTTGCGGTTTGATAATATTCTCACAGTACTCCTGAATGCTGATAGGAAGCGCAGGTGCATTCACCGTATAATTCAAGAACGGACGGTTAGCCTTCTCATCAGGACGTTTTACCCGCAGCTGTGGGTAGGACACATTACGAGGCAACTGCCCCCATAACTGCCTGATGATGGTAGCTACCTCAAATCGGGTAGCCTCTAATGAAGTGTGTTTGTCTATTTCAACCGAAATGTACCCCCAGCCATTCCCTGAACGTGAAGTAATGTTCTTTACCCCTTTAATACGTGAAAGCATTCCCTCTATTTTAGAAGTAGCTTCCATTTCCACCACCCGTGAAGCACTACCCTGCATAGTGAAGTACACAGTAAGCCCAGGTAAGGTTTGTGAAGGAGCTAATTTTACAGGCAATAGCGGCACAAGGGCTATACCTATAAGTGATACGCACAAAAATACCAGTATAATGCTGAATGATGATATTTTCTTATTCATTAAGAGGGGTAATGGTTATAGGAGTGTTATTTTCAAAGTCGTATAAGGTGTATTTGCGTATTTTGTAGTAACTAAGCCAGTAGTTGCGCAAAGCCGATATGTAGTTGCGTTGGGCTTGCTGGTGTCGGTCGTTGGCAAGGGTAAGGGTATTAATGTCGGCTTTGCCAATAATGAAGCGTTCTTGAGTTTGTTGGTAAGCTTTAGCAGCAAGGGTAAGTGCTTCTTGGGCACTGCTTATAATCTGCTGTTGTATCTTGAAGTCGCCTAAGGTCATTAGCAGTTCTTCTTCTAACTTTATTTCCTCTTGTTGGGCTGAAAGTTTAGCTACCGATAAGTTGCTTTTAGCCACATTGTATTTGCCTTTATTCACCCCCCAATCTAATATAGGCACACTTAGGGTAAGGGCAAAGGCATCTTGTTGTAAAGGCGACTGGTAAGCAGCCGGTAGGGTAGGGGCTACTTGGTTAAAACCCACACTTGCCGAAAGACCTAAGTTAAAATGCGCTTCTCGTTTCGTCTTATCTACTTTTTCCTCTAACTGCAGTATTTGCAGCTGCTGTTTTAAGAAGTTAGGGTTATTCTCTTTAGCTTGTGCAAGAGCTTGAGCAGCCTCAATATCAAAGGTTTTAAGTGAGGTAGGTATTTGTAAAGAGATAGCCGTTTGCTTGTCCAAGTTAAGGTACGAAATCAAGGCGAACATAGCCCTTTTTTCGTTCAGTTTGGCAGTTTGTAGGGCGTTTTCGGCGTTAATCTTATCTAAGCGCAAAGTCATCAAATCCGACTGACTAATGCTGGCTATCTCAAAGCGTTCTTTTCCTATAGCGTAAAGGGTGTCGGCACTTTTAATCTTGTCGGCAGCCAGTTGGTATTCTGCCTGTGCCATAGCCAAGCTGAAGAAAAGGTTAGTAGCCTCTTCCGAAGTTTGTTCTATATTGTAAATAAGCTCTTTCTGGGCAATGGTGTATTTCACAGGCTCTATTTTCTTCTCCCAGCGGAAAGCGTTATACCCCAACAGTTGTTGCCTATAACCTATGCGTACAGGCACGCTGGAGTACTGAACAAATTTATTGTCACTAAAATTCTGATAATAGCCTAATTCCGAATCGACAAAGAAAGTACCCCCTAACCAGTCGAAGTTCTGAATAAGTGAGAGGTTACCGTGTGAGAAGAGGGTTTGCTGTGGGCGGAACACATCAATATTCTGAGCCGAATCATACCGCCTTATAAAATCACGATTGTAACGCAAAGGGGTCATATTTAGGGATAGTGAAGGCAGTCGGTTTGCCCTAAAAGCCTTGAACTGCCAGTACGATGACAAGTAAATATTCTGCGCCTTAAACGCTGCTACCGATTTTTCATTAGCCTTGCTCACTACCTCGTGTAAGCTAAGGATTTGTTTTGCCTCTTGTGCCGAAGCATTTAATACAAAAACCACTAATATTAAAAGTGCAAATCGTTTTTTCATCTTACCTTATCTTTTACCTTTATACACCCACCAATACACCAAAGGGATTACAAACAAACTCACGGCAGTGCCAATGAGCATAGTGCCTATCATTGCTACTGCAAGGGGTTTCTGCAATTCCGAACCCATATCAAACGAGAATAACAAAGGCACCATTGCCAGTACAGTAGTGAGGGTAGTCATCATAATAGAGCGCAAACGCTTTTCGCCAGCTTGGTGTATAGCCTCTAACAAAGGGGTTCCTGCCTTGCGCAATTCATTAATCATATCTATTTTCAGGATACTATCGTTAATGATAATCCCGCACGATACCACTATCCCTATGGCACTCATCAGGTTCAGGGTATGCCCTGTGAGGTAGAACAGTAGTAAGGCGGCAGCTATATCAATAGGCAATTCGGCTAATACTATAAGCGGTTGTACAAAACTCTCGAACTGTGCTGCTAATATAAAGTACATTAGTAATACCGAGATGAGCAAGACCACCACCAGCTCACTAAGCATTTTCTCACTTGAGAAGAAAGCCCCTGCAAACTGTACTTCCCAATCGGGGTTATTCCTAAAGTTAGTTTCAACAGTATTGATAAGGGTAGTAGGCTTTTCGGCAGTAGGGTATACCAGCGGAATATATTGCCCATTTTTGCCCGAAACTATCGTCTTTAAATCGGTACTTTTGGTAGTACTTACAAAAGCACTTAGGGGTACTTTAAGGTATTGTTTATGCTCGTCTTGTAAGGAGGTTGTTACCATAGTGTTTTGTAGTACTTCATTGATAGTAAGGTTATTGCCCGAAAGGGTAATAGGTAAATACTGCTGGTATGACCGCAAGGTGGTTATCTCATTACTCTTAAATGCCGTTTTAAGGCAGCGTTGCACCTCACCGTAATCTACTCTATAGCGTATAAGCTGTTCTTTATCGATGCTAATTACTAATTGCTCATCAAAAGGAATTCGGTTGGCACTAATGCCTGTAAGCTGAGCCACCTGTTTTTGTAGCGTTTCAATAGCTTGTTCAGTAAGGTTTTGGTACTTGTTTTTAGGTTGTAACTGCACAATTACTTCAGGCTCATCGGTATCAAAAATCTTTTCAAAAACATTCTTAGGAGGTGCAAAGCTAAGAGTAGCTTTAGGGTACTTCTGTTGCGCCCATTGGCTTAGCTGTTCTGTGATTTTGTCTATTTCTTTAGGATTTTTAGCCTTTATATACACCTCAGCCTCAGTAGTAGTAAGGTTGTTTTCTTTCTCTAACAAATACTGTTTTGTACCTATGTAAGTAGCTGTTTCAATAGTATAGTCGGTTAAACTTTTTAGCAGTTCATCGGTGCGCTGTTTGTTTTCTTGGGTGTGGATATTCTCATTCCATTCTACTTTTACTTCTACCTCATTGTATTCCAAATAAGGCATATTGCTCTTTGGCACAAAATAGAATAGTACCACACATAGCGGAATAGTAAGTCCTGCTGTTACCATTACGCTTTTTTTGTGACTAAAAATGAAGGAAATACCCCTGTCATACCACGCAAAAAGGCGTTTATCTATGGCAGTCTGCACTTTTTGTAATAAAGTAGCCTTGCCAAACCACTTTTTGCTGTAGAAAATATGATAAAGTACCGGTAAGAGGATAATCCCTGTAAAATAGGATACTAACAGCCCCACACTTACGGCAAAAGCTTGGTCTAAAAAGATAGCTCCCGAAATACCACTTAAAAAAATCAGCGGTAAGAATACAGCAATAGTAGTAAAGGTTGAACTTAATATAGGAGTAATCACTTCGTTAGTACCTTTCACACACGCCTCTAATAGGCTTTCGCCATTCTCACGATGCTGAGCAATAATATCGGTAACAATGATAGCACTGTCAATCATCATACCGATAGCCAGTATCATTCCCGATAGTGAAATAATATTAAGTGATTTGCCAAAAAAGTAGAAGAATAAGAAAGAGATTATCAAGGCAGAAAACATACTCACCCCTATGATAATGGGTGATTTGGCATCACCTAAGAAAAATATAGCAACCCCAAAAACTAATAAAAAGCCTAAGAAAAGGTTTTGTTTTAAGTTATCGATAGTATAGTCTAATAATTCAGTTTGGTTGCGGTTAATGCTAAAGGTCACATCAGGATAGCTCTTTTCCAAGTCGTTAAGAGTAGTTGTTAAGCTCTTTTTTAGCTGTTCCATTGTCTCGTCGGCTTGCTTAATGATAGCCAGTGTAACACAGCGTTTGCCATTTACCATCGATAAGCCAGTTTCAGGTTTTTTAGTAAGAGTTACAGTGGCAAAATCCTTTAGTTGTAAGAGTCTATCACCTTTGCGGAAATAGATATTCCTCACATCGTCAATAGACCGTAATACCGATGAAAACTTAATGTTATACTCATAGTACCCATCGCGTACTACCATACTGCCAGGCTCAATATTATTAGCAGTAAGCACATTTTCAATGTCCGAAAGCTGTAGGTTACTCGCCTCCAAGAAGTTCATATCGGGCACAATCTTAATGTACTGTTGCACAAAGCCTGTAATATCAGCCATAGCCACTTCGGGCAGCTGTTCAATACGGCGTTTTACAATGTTCTGAGCAAATTCTGAAAGGTCTATAAATGTAACCTCATCGGTAGGAGAGTAGGGGGTATCGTTTTTTAGTGAGAGGTTTAGGTAAAATACAGGTATATCGGTAGCACTGGCTTTTATCACTTGCGGACGAGCAAGCCCACGGGGCAACCTACTCATACTTGCGTCAATTTTCTCATTTACCTCGATAAAAGCCAAATCGGTATCGGTACCATAGTCAAATTTGAGGCGTATGATAGCCTTGCCATCGCGGGTTTCCGAAGTAATATCTCGCAGCTTTCCCACCTGTAATAACTGCTGCCTAATAGGTGTAACTACCGTGTTTTCTAACTCGCGAGCGGCAGTGTTATCACCTGTAACCTGAATAGTAATTTCAGGGATAGGTATATTAGGCAAAAGTGATATAGGCAGTGTACCAAAAGTAACTGCACCAATAATTACCAATGCCAAGAAAGTCATTAGTACCGCTATAGGGCGTGCTAACAGAAATTGTATCATATAAAAAAGTTGGTTAGCAATCTTGGACTCTATTCTTTTACAAAATAACTTATAGTTGTTACGCCAAGCTTACTTCTTTCTTCTACTATAAGTCTTGTTTTAGAGAAACGCGATTTTTTCTCTACAGTAATTAAGGCGGAGTTACCCTCTATAAGGACAGTGTTTTCTACAATAGCGTATTTGCCAACCGTTTTCTCTAACTCACAACTATTACTTTTGTAGCTATAGCTCTCCACTTCTTTTCTGTGGAAAACAAAGTAAGGAACTTCCCTACAATGGCATATAGGCGACTCGTCGCTCCTATGGCACACATCATAACCGTTAAGGGTCGTACGTTCCCATACCCAAGTACCTCTTAGTCGTTCTCGGGTTATTTCTTCATCTTTTGAACAAGCCGCAAGGCTTATAAAAACTATGAACAAGGTAATAAGTCCAAAGTATTTTTTCATAGGTTAAAATGGTTTTAGTTTTATAGCACAAACATAATGCCAATGTTAGTTAATTTTTATCAGAAAAGAGGCTTTTGTTTTGCACCCCTAAAATGTGTTATCAGAATAATGCTTTTCACTTTACAATGTAATTCCATACTTCTCTTGTATTCTTTTATGAACCTCTGAACTATGTCTGTACAAACCTAACCTTATCTGCTCTTTTGATTTTTCTATATTAGCAAGGTCATCAGCCGATAAATCATAATAAAAATCATCTCTCTCAGTCTCTATAACTTTTGTTTTTAGTTTAAATCTTTCAAACAGAGGCTGAAATATTGATAAATCGGCATTGTTAAATGTTATTTGCAAAGTGGTTGTATTCATAATACTTCTATTTTTCTATATCACCAAAAATAAATCCCTTTTACCGCCCCATATATATCAGTAAGATACTAACATCGGCAGGCGATACCCCACTGATGCGCGACGCTTGTGATAGGGTAGCTGGGCGTATCTTCTTCAGTTTTTCACGCCCTTCAAATGATAGTGATACTATCTTGTCATAATCAAAATTATCAGGTATGCGCACACTCTCTAAGCGGTTTAGCTTATCAGCATTATTGCGCTCTTTTTCTATATAACCCGCATATTTCACTTCCACTTCCGCACAAGTCTTTTCTTCATCGGTAAGAGGGTGCGTGGCAAGGTAGTTAGCCACACTATGCAGCTGCTCAAAGTCAGCTAAGGTTACATCGGGGCGTGAAAGCACTTTTTGTAGCTTATCACCCTGTTTCATTGGTGACGACTCATATTTTTCTAATATAGGATTCACCTCTTCAGGGGTAACACTCAGCTCTTTAATGTAAGTGATAAAGTCAGATACTTTGTGCTGCTTAGCCTCCCACGCGCGGTAACGCTCTTCGGTTACAGTACCTATCTCATACCCGAGAGGCGTAAGACGCGTATCGGCGTTGTCTTGCCTTAGTAAGGTGCGGTATTCGGCACGTGAAGTGAACATACGGTAAGGTTCTTCGGTGCCTTTAGTGATAAGGTCGTCTATAAGCACTCCTATATAAGCCTCATCTCGTTTGAGTATAAAAGGATTGCGTTCCCGTATTTTTAGCACCGCATTTACCCCAGCCATCAAGCCCTGAGCTGCCGCCTCTTCATAACCCGTTGTACCGTTTATTTGCCCAGCAAAATAAAGGTTTTCTATAAGTTTAGTCTCCAAAGTATGTTTTAGCTGGGTAGGGGGGAAGTAGTCGTATTCTATAGCATAGCCAGGTCTTAAAAATTTTACCTTTTCAAAGCCTGCTACCCTACTTAGGGCAGCAAACTGCACCTCTTCGGGCAAAGAAGTCGAAAAGCCATTCACGTACATTTCCATAGTATGCCAGCCTTCGGGTTCAACAAATATAGGGTGACGCTCTTTATCGGCAAAACGATTAATCTTGTCTTCTACCGATGGGCAGTACCGAGGTCCCACCCCGTGAATAATACCCTGAAACATAGGCGAGCGGTCAAAGCCTGTGCGCAATATATCGTGTACCTGCTCACTGGTATAAGTCATATAACAATCCCTTTGTACCGCAAGAGGTTGGGTACTATCCGAAAACGAAAACTTTTGAGGCTGCTCATCACCAGGCTGCGGTATCATTTTGCTAAAATCAAGTGAGCGACCATCTACACGCGGAGGCGTACCCGTTTTCATACGTCCAGCCTCAAAGCCGTGTTGTACCAAGCATTCCGTAAGTCCGTAAGCAGCAGGTTCACCAGCCCTACCACCGCCAAACTGTTTCAGTCCTATGTGCATCACGCCGTTAAGGAAAGTACCATTCGTAAGGATTACGCTTTTGGCTTTGATAGGGTTACCCAATGAAGTACGCACTCCTACCACCTTACCTTTTTCAATGAGCAGGTCGTTCACCATCCCCTGAAAGAAATCTAAGGTAGGCAAACTCTCTAACTGTAACCGCCACGCTTCCGAAAACCGCATACGGTCGGACTGCGCACGCGGACTCCACATAGCCGGGCCCTTCGATTGGTTCAGCATCTTAAATTGGATAGCCGTTTTATCCGTAATGATACCCATATAGCCCCCTAAGGCATCTATTTCGCGCACTATTTGTCCTTTAGCAATACCCCCTACGGCAGGGTTGCAGCTCATTTGTGCAATATGTTGTAAATTCATAGTGATAAGCAAGGTACTTGCCCCCATATTAGCTGCCGCTGCAGCAGCTTCGGCTCCTGCGTGTCCTGCGCCTACCACTATCACGTCGTATTCAGATGTAAACATTAATTATTTGTTGTTATTCATTAGTAGGGGGCGAAAGTTTATTCACCCTTAATTATTTCGGCTGTTTTTCAGCAGAGATTCCAAAGATTTTATCGAGGTTTCAAAGCGTTTTATAAGTTTAGAGTTAGTAACCTCGTGCCATAGTAAAGGCTGTTCATACCAAGCCGTATTGCCCCCTGCTTTTATGTGTCCTAACTCCAATTCATCATTAATCGAAACTACAAAATAGTAATCAGAGGGGAAGTAAGCATCTTTAGTATCGTAAAAAACAATAGCTTTAGGCAAGTAGAAATCACCGTATTCATAAGTAGTATGAGGTTTTTCGGTGTTCCACACTACAGCGTATTTAAAAGTCCTATCAGTTTTCCAAAAAGCAATTCCTTTTTTCTTGGGGGGTAGCTCAAAAATTTGTAGGGCATCTTCAGGAATAAAGCTGCCCAATTCTATAATTCGGTTAAAGAGAGTAGCAGTAATTACCTCGTTTTTCAGCGGAGGTTTATGTAGTTTTTTTTCTCTGTAATAAATACGTGGCATAATGATTTAAAGTCTTTGAGTTTGCAAAATTACAAAATAATTATCAATTAGCAAGATTTAGTTCTCAGTCCTTAGTCTTTAGTCGTTAGCAACCAAAAGATTACTCGTTAGTCCTTAGCTCCTCGTCTTTAGCAAAGTTATTGGACTAAAATCAATAACTTTGAGTTCCATTGTAGGGGCGAATGGCAATTCGCCCTTACAAACCAAAACACCTCAATTTGTCCAACAAATCCAATCTCTACATTCCCACATTCCCACATTCCCTCATTTGCTAATTTCCAAATTTCCAAATTTGCTAATTCTCTCATTTCCACATTTCCTAATCCAAAATATCATCTATGGCAAAAGTATTATCCTTCTGTTTCACTACCCGCAAGCGTATTTTGGTGTCGTAAATATAGTAGCTTTTGTAGGTGATAACAATTTCGTTGTTACCTTTTTTACTGATTTTCAGATGCTTGAGGTAAGTAACATCAAAGTACGAACTTCCTATCAGCGGGTCGTATTTCATAAGGTAGTCTTCAGCGTAGGTAGCTTTTATCTTAGCTATTTTTGTCAAGAGGTGCTTAGTTCCGTATTGTTTTTGCAGTTCATTTACGGCGGTGTCCACATCTTTGTTACAATCCAAGTAGCAATGCAGATAATTATCGTAGAAGCTTTTAGCAAAGCTAAGCACATCGGTATGCAGTATTTTAGCCGGCGGAGTAAGAGGAGCCTCTACCGCCTCCATATCAATTTTCCAAGGGTAGATAGCCGTAATTTTGTTGTCTTTAACTTTTACCCATATTTGGGTAGGTTCTGTTTTGTCATCATCGCTTAGGTTAAAGAAGTAAGTTACTAAGTACCAATGGTTTTTAAGAGGTTTAACAGCAAGAGTTTTCAGCATATTAGGGCTGTAATCTTGGGCAGATATAATACAGTCAGCCTCCTGCGCTTCACTCATACGTCCTATTCTTTTCTGAGCGCACAAAGTCATATAAGCGTCCATATTTAGCGGACTCTCATTCAGCAGATGATTAATGTATTCAGTATAGAATTTCTTAATCATAGCCCCCTCATTTTGAGTGTTTTGAGCCGTCAAGCAGCTTGTAATAACAAGTGTGATAAAGGTAATAAAATGTTTTTTCATAGTATGTTTGTTTTACAAATATCGTTCTTGCCGCAAAGGTACAAATTAATTAGCAATTGACAAGAAATAAGTCGTTAGTCTTTAGTCCTTAGTCGCTAGAAAAAAACGGCTCAATTCGTCCAGCAAAATCCAATTCTCTCATTTCCTAATTTGCTAATTTGCTAATTTGCTAATTTCCACATTTCCTCATTTTCTTTGCGAATAATGCAAAAATCCCCTCCCAAACTTCTCATTGTATCCAAAAACCACAACCCATTAACAACCAGCCTATTACGCTGCCAACGCTGCCCCAAGCATCTTATAGCCGTAACGAAGGCTGAGCGAAGCCATACCGAAGGCAGAGCGAAGGGTGAGCGAAGGATAAGCGTTAGTTCACTGAATATCAAGCGTATAAAAACCGTCCCCTCACTTTACATTATTCGCAACAAAAACCCTCAAACATTGCATTTTCTTCAATTTCCTCATTTCCTCATTTCCTCATTTCCTCATTTCCTCATTTGCTAATTTGCTAATTTTCTCATTTCCTCATTTGCTAATTTCCCCTATCCCCTATCCACTATCCCCTATCCCCTAGCGACTAGCGACTAAATACTAACAACTAATTTTTGTTATTCAAAAAAACATTCGTATTTTTGTCCCAAAAATATAAAGAAGTGCTTAATACTAGGAGTATTATATTACATTTAACATCTCTTCTTTCAAAAGCAGGAGGTATCTCTTCTATTTGTCCATTAGATGAGAGAAATTCCGTTATTTTTAAAACTAACCTTTCTCATTTATCTTCTTATGCACATGAAATAGGTCATGTTTTAGGACTTCCACAC
>CAUREJ010000033.1:0-25214 GCA_963523735.1 uncultured Capnocytophaga sp. | reverse complement strand
TCCAATAACGAGCAAGTGGTAAAAGTAGATAGCAATGGCAAGGTAACCATTATAGGAGCCGGTGAAACCACTATAGCAGCCAAAGCCGGTGAGAAAAGCTTTACTGTACAAGTAAAAGTAGCAGCGCAAGCACCTATTGCACCACCAGCAGAAGAGTTTCCTCCTTATATTAAGGATTTCCCTACCGAGATAACACAAGGTATGGCTATTAATATCGGTCAGTGGGAGTTTTTGGGTGATATAAACGCATCACAAATACGCTACCACTTTACCGATGCCGATGGCAAGGTACTTGGCGTAGCTCCTGCAACGCTACAAGCTAACAGCCTTACCTTTACACAGTCGGGTACCTTTGTGTTAGTAGCTACTTTGCCTGCTAATACAGCAGGATGGACAGAAGTGCGTTTCAGTATCACCGTAAAAATTAAGAATTAACTTTAACAAACATCACAATGAACCATTTTAAACACTATATTGCGGCAGCTTTATTACTACTTGCCTTAGTAGTTACAGGCTGTAAGAAAGACGAAGAAAAAACGCCCACCCCTCCGCAACCCAGCACTACTTTGGTAGTGAAACAGGCTAACGGCGCTGAGCTAAAGGAGGGTACTACCCTTGCCGCTACTGTAGGGGCTACCCTTACCCTTACTATCGAGGTGCCTAACGATGCCTACACCGCTACTGTAAGTCCTACTACGGCACAACAGGCAGTAACTGTACATAAAGACGGTAAGCACCTCACCCTAAAAGTGAACCAGCAACCCACAGTACCAACCCAGTTAGTCATTACTTACCAAAGTCAAGTAATACGACTCAACTTAGCTATCAGCACCCCTGCACCTACCTCGCGCGCACAAGGCTTGTACAATGCGCAAGGGCAGCGGGTATTGGCGGTAGGGTATGCTGCTAAAAAAGCAAACTTTGTATGGCTAACCGAAAGTATTGCCAAAATGAAAACACAGTACGTAACCATAAGCACCCCACAGCCATTGGCTACCCTTGCCGAAGGGCAAACGGTAACTATAGCCTCAAAGGGTATAGACGATGTTAAGCTGCAAGGCGCCTTTAGCGTAAAAGTAGTGGGCGATACCTATGAGTTGAGCAATGGTACCTACACCCTTGTGATAGTAAAAAGTTAGTAGCGGCTTTAACATACAATGTCGAAAAAGAAGTATTATGTAGTGTGGGAAGGACACCAAACGGGTATCTTTAGTTCGTGGGATAAGTGCAAAAAAGCCGTTGAGGGCTATCCGTATGCTAAGTTCAAGAGTTTTGAGAGTCAGGCAATGGCCGAAAAAGCCTTTGGTGAGGACTTTGAGCAGTACAAAGGCAAGAAACTAAGCAATGCCCCTGTACTCTCGGCAGCCGAACGGCAGCGTATAGGCAACCCTATACTGCCCTCAATAGCGGTAGATGCGGCTTGCAGTGGTAACCCTGGCGTAATGGAATACCGAGGGGTAGATACCCAGACCCAAGCCGAGCTATTTAGGTTGCAGCCTATGAAAGACGGCACGAATAACATAGGTGAGTTTTTGGCTATAGTACACGCTTTAGCTTTTATGAAGCAGCGCGACCTGAGTATGCCTATCTATTCCGATAGTAAAATAGCTATTGGCTGGGTGCGCCAAAAGGTGTGCAAAACTAAAGTGCCACGCACTCCTAATAATATTAAGATTTTTGAGCTAATAGCGCGTGCCGAACAGTGGTTGCGCAGCCATACGTACCCCAACCCTATCTTGAAATGGGAAACCCAAGCGTGGGGCGAATGTCCCGCCGATTTTGGACGAAAAGACACATAAGAATGACAGACCTTACCCTTACGGTGCAAGCCACCTCTCACCCCGATATCATTAAGCTGGAAGCTAACCGCGCCTTAGTGAAAGGGAGTTATGAGTTTAAAAATATTGATGAAGCCAAAGGGGCTCCCCTCGCAAGGGAGCTCTTTTATTTGCCTTTTGTGAAAACAGTGTACATCTCCAGTAACTTTATCGCCCTTAAGCGTTTCCCTATTATAGAATGGACTGATGTACAGGAAGAGGTACGCGAGCAGGTGTTAGTGTATCTGCAATCGGGGAAGGCTATTGTAAATAACGATGGCGGGCGTGAAATAGCTACTACCGTATACACCGAAACCACTCCTAACCCTGCTGTGATGAAGTTTGTGCTGAACAAACGCTTGGTGCCTATTGTTATAGAATACAAAAGCGCTGTTGAGGCTGCCGAAGCTCCTATAGCTTTAGCCTTGTTTGAGAACTTCCCTTTTATAACAGAAGTGTTTTTAGATGATAACTACATCTCTATTACCAAAAATGAAACCGAAGAATGGGAAGAGCATACCGCAGCTATACGGCTTTTCATCACCAATTACGCCAAAGAAGGACGTACTTTTATCAGTCAGGCAGAAGTGAAAAAACAACAGGCGGCGGCACAAGCCTACTGGCTGAGTCAGACCACTAACGATGCTATTTCACAGCAGATAGCTGCCCTTATTGAGGAGCATATTAAGCCCGCAGTAGCTACCGATGGGGGGAATATACAATTCGTGTCGTACACGCCCGAAACACACCAAGTGCGGGTGCTGCTACAGGGGGCTTGTAGTGGTTGCCCTTCTTCTACCCAAACCTTAAAAAAGGGGATTCAAGCCCTTTTGAAAAATAAGCTGAACAATGCCGCTATACAGGTAGAAGCACTGTGATTTTTTTAGCTTTGCAGAAAGAATACAAATAAATAACTTTTTTGTGTTAAACTTGTGTTATTAGGAAAAAAATAGTACCTTTGCACCGTTTTTTAGAAAGATATGTTAATCTCACTTATTCAGAAATACAATGTAGCAGGTCCGCGCTATACCAGTTATCCCACCGTACCTTATTGGGAAAATGAGGTTTTTACTGCGGGGCAATGGCTTGATAGCTTGGTGAAATCGTATAACGAAAGCAACGAACGCGAGGGGATTAGTCTTTATATACATTTGCCTTTCTGTGAGAGTTTGTGTACTTTTTGTGGCTGCCATAAGCGCATTACCAAGCGGCACGAAATGGAACAACCTTATATTGATGCTGTACTGAAAGAATGGCGGCTTTACACCGAACTTTTTAGTACTAAGCCTATTGTTAAGGAGATACATTTGGGAGGTGGTACGCCTACTTTTTTTGCGCCTGCCGAGTTAGAAAGGCTTATCAATGGTATTTTTGAACGCGCAGAACGCGCCCCTCATTACGAATTTAGCTTTGAAGGACACCCTAACAATACTACCGAGGCGCATTTGCAAACGCTTTACCGCTTAGGTTTTAGGAGGGTAAGCTATGGAGTGCAGGACTATTCGACTAAGGTGCAAAAAGCGATTCACCGCATACAACCTTTTGAGAAAGTACAACAGGTAACTGAATTAGCACGACAAATAGGTTATACTTCTGTAAGCCACGATTTGGTGTTTGGCTTGCCTTTCCAAACCTTGGACGATGTGCTTTTTACGATTGATAAAAGTAACTCTCTCCGCCCCGACCGTATTGCTTTTTACAGTTATGCGCACGTGCCTTGGATTAAAGGGAATGGGCAGCGAGGTTTTAAAGATGAAGATGTACCCACAGGCGAGGTAAAAAGACGCTTGTACGAAGAGGGAAAAGAGCGCTTGCTACAAGTAGGTTATGCTGAAATAGGAATGGATCACTTTGCACTGCCTACCGATAGTATGTACAAGGCTTTCCAAGCACACCAATTGCACCGCAATTTTATGGGCTATACAGCCTCTAAAACACAGCTGATGATAGGCTTAGGAATGTCGGCTATTAGTGATAGTTGGTATGCTTTTGCCCAGAACGAGAAAGAGTTAGAGGCTTATTACGCACGGCTTGACCGCAATGAAATACCTGTGTGCAAAGGGCATATCTTAAATGATGAAGATTTGATTATTAGGCGGCATATACTGAACTTGATGTGCCAGTTTACTACGTCGTGGGAAGATACATCAAGGCAGTTTGAAGGGCTAAACGAGGTGTTAGCACGCCTTGCCGAGCTGCAAAACGATGGCTTACTACACATAGGTAACCATAGTATTACGGTTCCTGATGAGGGAAAACCTTTTATAAGAAATATATGTATGGCTTTTGACCTGCGATTGCAGCGCAAAATGCCTAATACCAAAATATTCAGTATGACAGTGTAAAAACATAGTGATTGAGTTTTTTAGTTAGTGATGAAAAGGGACAGTTGTGAAATTCGTCCCTTTTCTTTTTGCTCATATCAGAAAAAAGTATTATTTTTGCGCCCTGATTTAAATAAGTAAACTAAAAATTAAAATCATTATGGGATTTCTAAAAGAATTTAAAGAGTTTGCCGTAAAGGGCAACGTAGTTGATTTGGCCATTGGTGTTATTATTGGTGGTGCTTTTGGGGCTATCGTATCATCATTAGTAGGTGATGTAATTACCCCTTTATTGCTTACTCCAGCTTTAGAAGCTACTGGAGCTAAGAATTTAGAAGGCTTAGTGTGGAACGGAGTAGCTTATGGTAAATTCCTTGCTGCTGTTATTAACTTTTTGTGTGTGGCTTTTGTACTATTTATGATAGTAAAAGGTATAAACAAGATGAACAAGAAGAAAAAAGAAGAAGCTGCTGCACCAGCGGCACCTGCGGGTCCTACTCAAGAGGAATTACTTGCTGAAATTAGAGATTTATTGAAAAATAAATAAGAAGAACTAAAGTGTAACCGCACACTACACATTTCAAAATTTAAATCTAACTTAAACCACGCTGAAAAAGGCGTGGTTTTTTTATGCTTAAAATATTTGCAGGTTCAGAATTATTTTATACTTTTGCGGTGTTAAACATTAATTTATATTATTTTTATGGAAACAAAGATTGATTTAAAGAGCATTGTTCTTAAAAATGGTTGTTTATTAGGAGGGGGAATTGTAGCAGGTGCTTTATTGGTTTATGTGACTGATTTAAGCTACTCGGGTAGTTTGTTAGCGACCTTTATTCCTTTTTTAATTAATACCACTCTTAGTATATTCTTTATAGCAGCAGCTCTTGAGGAGTATAAAAAAGCTAATGAAGGTTTTTTAACCTATGGTGAAGGTATGAAAGTAGGAATGTTAGTAGTTGTTATAGCAGCTGTTATATACGCTCTTTATATGGTGCTTTACGCTACAGTTATCGACCCTAATTACTTTGAAAAAGGCGTAGAGGTTACTGTAAAAAAACTAGAAGAAATGGGTACTATGACCGGAGAACAGTTAGAGCAATTTGAACAAAATATGCTTGCCAATAAACCTTCGGTTGTTTTTAACTTTTTCTCTTCATTAATAGGGGGTGTTATAGGAGGATTAGTAGTATCACTTATTGTAGCTGCCGTTAAGAAAAAAGAAAAACCAAGTGGCTTTTAAAAGCACATAAATAAATTTTTCAGCTTTGCCAAAGTACTGTACTTTGGCAAAGTTTTTGTTATAATAGTGGCTGTTTTGCGCACTTTCAGGGTTTATTAATCGTTAATTTTTAATTGCTAATTGTGAAAGACTTATTACAATTATTTGCAGAGAATACTGCTTACAAAGATTTATTAGCCGAAATTAAGGCTAAGCACAGTACCGTTGCCAATGGGTTGGCAGGGGCTTCTTTGTCATTGCTTATTGCTGATGTGTACGCTGCTACTAAGCGTCCGTTATTGGTGCTATTGCCCGATAAGGAAGAAAGTGCTTATCTGCTAAACGATTTAGAAACCCTTATAGGCGACCAAAAAGTGCTTTTTTTCCCTGATAGTTATCGGCGTCCGTACCAAATAGAGGATACCGATAACGCCAATGTACTACTGCGTGCCGAAGTGCTGAACCAGCTGAGCCATAGCACGACGCCTTTGGTAGTAGTTTCATACCCTGAAGCTCTTTTTGAAAAAGTGATTACCCGTAAGCAGTTAGAAAAGAATACGCTTAAAATAAACAAAGGCGACGAGCTAACGATTGAGTTCCTAAACGAGGTATTGTTCTCCTATAACTTTAACCGTACTGATTTTGTAACTGAACCAGGTGAGTTTTCGGTACGCGGCGGAATAGTAGATGTTTTTTCTTTCTCTAACAATGAGCCTTATCGCATTGAATTTTTTGGCAATGAGGTGGAGAGTATCCGCACTTTTGATGTGGAGAGTCAGTTATCGACAGCACAACTGAATGGTGTAACGATTATCCCTAATGTAGAGAACAAAGAAGGCGATGAGGTCAGACAGTCGTTTTTGGAGTATATAAGTGCACAAACATTGGTGATTACCAAAGAAATGAGCACTTTTGAGCCTAAAATAGATAAACTCTTTACCAAAGCTACTGATATTTATCAAAAGTTGCCTAATGAGGTAAAACGCAGTGAGCCTGAAGTGTTGTACTGCCAATCGGGGGTGCTTTTAAAACAGATAGAGAGCTTTCAGCAAATTACGGTGAATCTTCCTTCTTCTTTTTCTAAAGCAGAGAAAGAAATTCTTTTTAACACCATACCACAGCCTTCATTTAACAAGCAGTTTGAGCTGCTCATAGCGTATTTAAACGATAAGTACGCCGAGGGCTACCAGAACTATATACTTTGTGGTACGGAGCAACAAGCCAAGCGTTTTTACGATATTTTTGAGGAGATGGAGCAGAAGGTACACTACCAAACAGCTATCCTATCCTTACACGCGGGCTTTGTGGATAACGAACGCAAACTGAACGTATTTACCGACCATCAGATATTTGAACGATATTACAAGTTTCAGCTTAAAAATGGCTATGCTAAAAAACAGGCTATTACCCTTAAAGAGCTGATGCAGCTGGAAGTAGGCGACTATGTAACCCATATAGATCACGGGATAGGCAAATTTGCTGGACTACAGAAGATAGAAGTAGAGGGCAAGCAGCAAGAGGCTATCAAACTGATTTACGGTGATCGTGATGTGCTTTTTGTGAGCATTCACGCTTTGCACAAAATAACCAAATACAACGGCAAAGACGGCAAACCGCCCAAAATATACAAGTTGGGGTCGGGAGCGTGGAAGGCACTGAAACAGAAAACCAAAGCACGGGTGAAGGAAATAGCCTTTAACCTTATTAAACTGTACGCCAAACGCAAGGAAGCACAAGGTTTTGCTTTTGCCCACGACAGCTATATGCAGAACGAGTTAGAAGCTTCTTTCCTTTATGAAGATACTCCCGACCAAAGCAAGGCTACTGCCGATGTAAAAGCAGATATGGAGAGTCCTAAACCTATGGATAGGTTAGTGTGTGGTGATGTAGGCTTTGGTAAAACTGAAGTGGCTATAAGGGCTGCCTTTAAAGCAGTTGATAACGGTAAGCAGGTAGCGGTATTGGTGCCTACGACGGTGCTTGCCTTTCAGCATTACCAAACTTTTAGTCAGCGAATGAAAGACTTCCCTGTAAGGATTGATTACCTGAATAGGTTCCGCACTGCTAAAGAGAAAAAGAATATATTAGAAGAGCTTGCTAAAGGGCAATTGGATATTATCATCGGTACACACCAGATAGTAGGCGAGAAGGTGCAGTACAAGGATTTAGGACTGCTGATAGTAGATGAAGAACAGAAGTTTGGCGTAGGGGTGAAAGACAAACTCAAAACGCTGAAAGAGAACTTAGATGTACTTACCCTTACTGCTACCCCTATACCACGTACTTTGCAGTTCAGCTTAATGGCTGCCCGTGATTTATCGGTAATTAATACCCCTCCGCCTAATCGTTATCCTATTGATTCACAAGTAATACCGTTCAGCGAAGAGGTGATACGTGATGGTATACGTTACGAAATTCAGCGTGGGGGGCAGGTGTTCTTTATGCACAATAGGGTGGAGAATATTCAGGAAGTAGCGGGTATGATTCAGCGGCTACTACCCGATGCGCGTATTGCAGTAGGACACGGACAAATGGACGGTAAGAAATTGGAAGAGACAATGCTTGCCTTTATGGGCGGTGCTTACGATGTGCTGGTAGCTACTACTATTATTGAAAGCGGACTGGATGTGCCTAATGCTAACACCATCTTCATTAATAATGCGCATAACTTTGGCTTATCGGACTTGCACCAAATGCGCGGGCGTGTAGGGCGCAGTAACAAGAAGGCTTTCTGCTATTTTATTACTCCTCCGCTTGTGGCTATGAGTGATGATGCTCGTAAGCGTATTGAGGCTATAGCTCAGTTTTCGGACTTGGGTAGTGGCTTTAATATTGCTATGAAGGACTTAGAAATACGCGGTGCTGGCGACCTATTGGGCGGTGAGCAAAGTGGTTTTATTAATGAAATAGGTTTTGAAACCTATCAGAAGATACTGCAAGAAGCTATTGTAGAGCTGAAAGAGAATGAGTTTTCTGACCTTTATCAGATGGCTGAAGAAGATAAAACTTACCTTAATGATACCCAAATAGACACTGATTTTGAGTTGCTTTTCCCTGATACGTATGTAAATAGGGTAGCCGAGCGTTTGTCGTTGTACAATGAGCTTAGTAACCTTACTACTGAGGAAGCCTTGCAGGAATATCAGCGTAACCTTATTGACCGTTTTGGCAAATTGCCTCCGCAAGCTATTGACTTGCTGAACAGTGTGCGTGTGAAGTGGATTGCTACCCGATTGGGCATAGAGAAGTTGGTGATGAAAAATGGCAAGATGACGGGTTATTTTATTGCCGACCAGAACAGTCCGTTTTACCAAAGTGCCCGTTTTCAAAAGATATTACTCTTCGTACAACGTTACCCCGATAAGTGCCGTATGCAGGAAAAAGAAACCCGCAATGGCTTACGTTTACTTCTTAATTTTGAGGGGATTAACAGTGTATACCAAGCTTTGAAAGTAATGCAAATGATAGAACAATAAAAAAGGAAATCGGGGTTATACCGATTTCCTATAGGTACGCCACCAGCGTTCGGGTATGGTGCCGCGAATGGCTTCTTCGTAATCTTGAGGGAGGCAAGGCACTAAGCCCGAAGGCACGTGGTTTTGAGGTCCTGAATACTTGTCGCCACCAGGTTTCATCCACCAGCGTTCGGTTTGTGTGCTTTTGAAAAATTCTATCTGCACATCGTCGATAGGGACGATGTATTTGGTGTAGTTTTCATCGTTAATTACAGGCAATTCCTTGATGCGGAAGTTGCTACCTTCACAAAAATACCATAGCATTTCGGCTACGAGTTGGCTTGCTAAATCGGTATTAGGAACATCAAAAATACCCATTACTTGTACATTACTACTAATGCCAGCATAGCGAGTAATGGCGCAAATTTCACGGCTGTTAAATCCGTTTACATTGCCCATAGCCAGCATATCTTTTGCTTGTACGCTGGTCATATCGATGCTTATGATGTCGGCATCGCGCATAGCAGGTTCTATACTCTTCAAATCATTAGTTACATTGCCTAAGCGCAGTGCTTCAAAGCACATTTTTTCTAACAAATCGAGTTCTTCTTGCGCTACATAGTAGGATTGATAACCTAAATTGGTAAAATCGAGTAGATTTACAGGGGGTTCGGAGATGAGTCGGCTCATATAGGAGTTTTCCACAAATAAATCTTCATCATTACCGAAATCGAATTTAGCATCAACACTTACGAGGTTTACCATCTGTTCAAGGCTATCGAAGGCGCGGTATAGTGAGTAGGTGAACTCTTGTGAGCCTCCTATTACCACCGGTATGACGCCTTCTTTGATAAGGTCGGCTATAATTTCGCAAATGGCGAAGTGTGTGTGTTCGGCAGTTTCACCTTGCGGCAGATTGCCTAAATCGGCAATATTAAAATCCCAGTTTCCGACGAAGAGGGAATAGAAGTGCTCTCGGAATCGGTTAAAGGACTGGGTAAGAGTGTCGAGGCAGAAAAAGGCAATTTTTACATCGCTGAGGTCGGGAATGCCTAATGAGGGCAGGTGTTTTTGTATTTGAAATCCTACTTGCTGTGGTTTGTAATCTTCTGATATAAAAGCCTCATCAACGGGCTGTAAGTATGATAGTGACATAATTAAGGTCTTTATTTTGGGGCAAAGATAGAAAATAAATATCAATTATCAACTAACTCCTCTTACTTAATTGATTTTCTCATTAACTAATTACCCTGAACTTATTCCGAACCCATCTCGAACCTACAGTGGCTCCACAGTGGCTCCACAGTGGCTCAAGACTATAAGATAAGTATAGGATAGATATAGGGATAGCAGTCCGATTTTTAGGTTTAAGTGACCGCTAATGACTAATGACTAAACACTAACAACTAATTTTTTGTCAATTGATAATTTATTTGTACTTTTGCACTACAAAGAGCTGAAAAGTACTCATAAAGAACTGGCTATAAAGAGGGCTGAAGCGTTGTTTTTGGAGAAGAAACACTTGCCTTACCACCGACAAAAACCTGTAACATTAGTGTATAAATTAGTACAATTATTAAATGAAAATAAAAGACGATGAAAATATTACATCTTGATACAAATCACCCCTTGATGCTGACCCAATTGGCAGCACAGGGGTTTGAAAATTACGAGGACTACACCAGTAGCAAACAAGACATTGAGGCTAAAATAGCTGATTACGATGGGATTATTATCCGCAGTAGGTTTACTATTGATAGGACTTTTTTGGATAAAGCAACGAACCTTAAATTTATTGGTAGGGTAGGGGCTGGCTTGGAGAATATAGATGTGGAATACGCCGAAAGCAAAGGTATCAAACTTATAGCTGCCCCCGAAGGTAACTGCAATGCGGTAGGAGAACACGCTTTGGGGATGTTGTTATCTTTGCTAAATAGGTTTAAGATTGCTAATAAGGAGATTGTACAGGGTAAATGGCTGCGTGAAGAAAATAGAGGTTGGGAGTTGGACGGCAAAACGGTAGGCATCATAGGTTATGGCAATATGGGTAAGAGCTTTGCGAAGAAATTACGAGGCTTTGATTGTAATGTGATTTGCTATGATATACTGCCTAACAAAGGTGATGAGAATGCTAAGCAGGTTACATTGGTAGATTTTTTCCGTCAGGCAGATGTGGTGAGCTTGCACACACCTCAAACCCCTCAGACGGTGGGAATGATTAACGAGGCGTTTATAAGTAGTTTTGCTAAGAGCTTTTGGTTCTTGAACACAGCTCGTGGCAAAAGTGTGGTTACAGCCGATTTGGTACGGGCTTTGCAAGAAGGTAAAGTATTAGGAGCAGGATTAGATGTACTGGAATATGAAAAAGCTTCCTTTGAAGATTTTTTTGCTGATGACCACTTGCCCGAGCCTTTTAAATATCTTTTGCAGGCTGATAACGTGATTTTGACACCCCATATTGCGGGCTGGACATTAGAGAGTAAAGAGAAATTGGCACAGGTGATTGTGGATAAGATTATTCTCGGTTTTGGCAAGGTTTAGAAACTAAAAACAGATATTTTAACTAATAGCTAAAAATTAAAAACTGATATTGTATGAAAAGAAATTATTTATTTATCGGAGTAGCGGCATTGCTATTGGGTAGCTGCTGCGCTACCAAAAACACTACAGAAACGGCTGCAACAACGGCTGTAGAGAGTAAATTGATAGCGAATGGTAAGCTATGGTCGTCGTACTTTCAACAAAATGCTGCTGAATACGATGCTTTGTGCTTGCAGGCTTTTAACGTGGCACAACTGCGCTTAGACGAGGCTGTGGCAAAGAAAGGTAGTAGACCGCTGGCGATAGTTACTGATATTGACGAGACTTTCTTGGATAATTCGCCTTTTGAAACTTATTGCGCTAAGAAGGGTATTAGCTATTCGCAAAAAGCTTGGGAAGAGTGGACGGCATTAGGTGAGGCTAAACCTCTGGCTGGGGCGTTGGAATTTTTTAAATATGCTGATAGGCAAGGGGTGGCTATCTTTTACGTGACTAACCGTAAAGAGAATGAGCGCGTAGGTACTGCTAAGAACTTACGTAAATATGATTTTCCGCTGCCTTCGGATAGTAGGCTTATTTTGCGTACAGCAGAAAAGAGCAAAGAAAACCGCCGACAACAGATAGCTAAAGACTATGATATTGTGTTGTTTATGGGCGATAACTTAAGTGATTTTGACAAAGATTTTGACGGATGTACTCCGGAGGGTCGTAAAGAGGCTGTAACTAAAAATAAAGCTGAGTTTGGCAAGCGTTATATAGTATTTCCGAACTTTTCATACGGTGATTGGGAAGGTGCTCCTTATGGCTACAAATACAGTATCCCTGAAGCAGAGAAAGAAGCGATTATCAATAATAATACGAAATCTTTTAAGTAACAGAGAAAATAGCTACTGCTGAGAAAAAGCTAAAAAATGGGTTAATTATTTATTGTTCATTGCTAATTGGTAATTAATTACTATCTTTGCCGCAAAAATTAAGCGTTGTATGACTGACAATACTGTTACTCCGTACCATAATTCGGCACAGGGGAAAAAGCAACAAGTAACCCAGATGTTCAATACTATATCGGGGACTTACGATGGATTAAACCGTGTGATTTCGTGGGGAGCTGATATAAGATGGCGTAAGTTTGTGGTGAATAAAGTGGCTGAAATACAGCCTGCTACTGTATTGGATGTAGCTACAGGCACTGGTGATTTGGCAATTGCTCTTACTGCTATTCCTAATGTTAAAATTACAGGGTTGGACATTTCGGAAGGGATGCTAACCGTAGGACGAGAAAAGGTAGCTAAAAAACAACTGAGTCATCGCATAGCCTTGCAGCAGGGCGATAGTGAGCAACTGCCTTTTGCTGATGCTACTTTTGATGCTGTAACGGTTGGTTTTGGGGTACGCAATTTTGAAGACTTGGAAAAAGGGCTTGCGGAAATTTATAGGGTACTAAAGTCTAATGGGCGTTTGGTAGTGTTAGAGACTTCGGTGCCTGAGAAATTTCCTTTTAAACAAGGGTATCACTTGTATACTAACTATATGATGCCTTTGATAGGTAGGGTCTTTTCAAAAGATAGGTCGGCATATAAGTATTTATCCAATTCGGCTATTCACTTTCCTTATGGGAAGAAGTTTCAGCAGATATTGGATAAGGTAGGGTATAAGCAAACGTGCTATTACCCAAAAACCTTAGGAGGAGTGGCTACAATTTATGTCGCCAATAAGTAAGGATTATGATAAACAAAAAGTAATGAATTTAAAGATAGTAAAGAAGATTTTTGTAATGTTATTTCTTGTAGGAGGAATGACTAATATGTATGGGCAGTTTAAAACCCCTATGATTAATTTGGAGCATTTTGACGAGAAACGCTTCCAGTGGGGGTATTATTTTGGTGCTAATACTTTTGATTTTAAGATTGATTACAAAGAGTTAAATTACCAAACGGATCGTTTGCGAGAAATACAAACTGAGAGAAAAATAGGCTTTAATGTAGGGCTTACGGGGCAAGTACACCTTATCAAATACTTAGATTTGCGTATAGAGCCAGGATTGGTGTACAATAAACGAGTGCTTAATTTCCCTGGATTTACTGAGAGTAGAGATATAGTACGCGAGGTACCTTCCACTTATATTTATATTCCTATGTTGGTAAAGTTCAGTGCAGCACGTTGGTATAATGTGAAGCCTTATGTTTCGGCAGGGGCATCGGTAGTATTTAACCTTAGCAGTAATGCTAAACTATCTATTGATAATGCAGATAGGACATTTCGGTCTACTAAAAATGTGTTTTTTTATGAATTGGGTTTAGGTTTTGATTTTTATACGCATTATTTTAGGGTTTCTCCTTCTATTAGGGCTCTTTTTTCAGTGAATAATGAATTGGTGCGTGATAATGACCCATCAAGCCCTTGGACGAGTAACCTTAACGGCATCAAAACACGTGGTTTTTTGATAAATCTTAATTTTGAATAATATGAAAAAGATATTTGTTATAGTAAGCTTCTTACTAAGCATAGTTACTTATGCTCAGAACTTTAGCTATCCTATGGCAAGCCCACGGCAGGTAATTACCCAACAGTTTTCGGTAAGCCAAATTACAGTGGATTACGGTAGACCTAGTGTACGAGGACGTAAGATATTTGGAGAATTAGTGCCCTACGGAAAGGTATGGCGTTTAGGAGCTAATGAGGCTACTAATATTAGTTTTTTGCAGCCAGTGAAGTTTGGCGGAAAACCTGTTAAAAAGGGTAGTTATGCTATTTTTGTAACTCCTGAGGTTAATCACTGGACAGTGGTATTGAATTATGATGCCGATGCTTGGGGAGCTTATAGCTATGACCCTAATGAGAATGCTATTGAGTTCACAGTACCTGTTATGCAAACAAAGGAACTGCAGGAATCTTTAGAGTTTTCATTTGAAACTCTTTCTAATGAAAAGCTTAACTTAGTTATTCGTTGGGAATACACAATGGTTCAAATTCCTATTGAAATAGATAAGAAGGAAACAATTGATAAGATAGTAGAACAATTGAAAGAAGTAAAACAGTTTGAAAGAGATTTAGAAGGTAAAGAAGATAAAAAATAAGATGGAAAAGAAGAAAGTGCGTCGTTATAGTTTATGGGCTATGTATGTAGCTATCTGGTTAGTATTTCGCAATTTTCCTACTTTTACTGAAAGGTTTTACAGCAATGGTATCTATCCTTATATAGCTAAACTTTTGCATTTAGCTTTTGGGTGGGTACCTTTTTCGTTTGGTGATATCCTTTATACTCTTTTTATTATAGGGCTTTTAGGGGCTATCATTAAGCATTTCAGAAAAGTATGGCAAAAGCCTTTATGGGTATTAGATAAAATAGTAGTGAAGATTATAACTATAATTGTTGCTTTTTTCTTTTTATGGGGCTTCAATTATTTTAGAATACCTTTAGCACAGCAATTAAATGTTAATACTAAATATTCGGCAGAGCAGTTGTACAAAGCTACTGAAAGCTGTATTATTCGTGCTAATGCTTTGCATTTTCGTTTAGCTGATACCGATAGCAGTAAAGTAACACTCCCTTTTAGTAATCGAGAAATATACCGAATTGCTGCTGAAAGTTATCCTTTAAATATAACGAACATTACTGATTTTACAGCTATTAAAAGTGTGAAATCATCTGTATATAGCAAGCTACTTACCTATATGGGCTATAGTGGTTATCTAAATCCTTTTACTAATGAAGCACAAGTGAATAGCTTAATGATAGGCTATAGTATTCCGATTACAGCTTGCCACGAGATAGCTCACCAGATGGGATATGCAGCCGAAGAAGAAGCTAATTATTTAGGTTATTTAGCAGCAATGAAGGCTGATAATCCTTATTTTAAGTATAGTGCTGAACTATTTGCTTTACGCTGTTTCTTAAATGAGGTTGCTGTACTATTACCTGAGAAATATGATGAGTTACAAGCTCAAGTGCGTAAAGGTATTTTTGAGAATTATAAAGAAGTCCGACTTTTTTGGCAACAGTACAAAAATAAAGCTGAACCTATATTCAAGTCCAGCTATGATGTTTTTTTAAAGGCTAATAAGCAAGTTGCAGGTATCAATAGTTATGATTTGGTTACCGGACTACTGATACCTCACTACGTAGAAAATACGGATTAGAGTTATAAGAACTTGCTGAGTTCCATAAGTAGTACTTCGCTATCTTGAAAACCTTCTCCACGCCATATAAGGCTTAGGTTGTTAAAAATAATTACAGTGGGTAGTGAGCTTATTTTCAGTGCTTTACTAAGCTCTTTGTTCCTGTTAACATCTACTTTTACTACTTTTACCCGATTCTTAACAGAGGCTACTATCTCACGAAGCACAGCGTTCATACGCAATGAGTTTTCTATTCCTTCTGAATAGAAACAGATAAGTACAGGAGTATTTACATTTATTACGTCACCAAATTTTTCCATAGTCTTTATGTTGCTAATAATCGCACAAAAGTACAATTTTTTTCTGAAACACCAAAAATGAGACACAAAATTACATCTTTTTTCTATTCAACAAAGCTGATGGCAGTGCTTTTTCTTGCTTTTGCAGTGCTTATGGCTGTAGGTACTTTTGTAGAAAGTAGCTACGATACCGATACCGCCCGTATATGGGTGTACAACACTTGGTGGTTTGAGATGATAATGCTTCTTTTTGTACTAAATTTTTTAGGCAATATCAAAAGATACAGACTTTTAAAAAAAGAAAACTGGGCAGTGCTTGTGTTGCATCTGTCGTGGGTATTTATTATTGTAGGAGCTGGTGTTACACGCTATTTTGGTGATGAGGGTACTATTTCCTTACGAGAAGGAGAAACTACCAATACATACCTTTCCGATCGCACTTATATTACCGTAATGGTAGACGGCACTCATCAGGGGAAGCCTTTGCGCAAAAAGAAACAAAAAGAAGTCCTTTTCTCTCCACATACCTCTAATTATTACCACTGGTCGTCCGATTTTAAAGGCAAACCTTTTAGTATTACCTACAAATCATTTAAGCCAATGGGCAAAAATATGAATGCCTTAACATTAGAAGTAGCTTCAGGCAATGACCGTAAAGAGGTTACCCTTATGGGGCAACGAGGAGTACAACATCCACCTATTACTATACGCCTCAATGATTTAGATTTCCACCTTAGTTATGGGGCTCGTGAGGTAACGATGCCTTTCAGTCTAACTCTTAATGATTTTATAGCCGACAAATACCCTGGTACCGAAAACAGTTATGCTTCTTTTAAAAGCAAAGTAACTGTGAGTGGGGTAGGTGAGTCCTTTCCTTATGAAATTTATATGAATCACATTCTCAATTATAAAGGCTACCGCCTCTTCCAATCGTCTTTCTTTCCTGACGAACAAGGCACAGTGCTTTCTGTGAACCGCGATTTTTTGGGTACATTGCTCACCTACATAGGTTATATACTCCTTTTTGGCAGCCTTTTAGCCTTTATGTTTGTAGGCAAATCACGGTTTAAGAAACTGAACCAACAGCTTAACAACTTGCACGCCAAAAGGCTAACTATCGTTTTTCTCTTCCTTATTTCGGCAATAGCCACAGCACAATCTCCAATGCTAGTACCCGATAAAGCCCACGCTGCTAAATTCGGTACTATGCTCATTCAGGACGATGGTCGTTTTAAGCCCATTAATACCTTCTCTTCCGAACTACTCCGAAAACTCAGCAAACACGATACCTATCAAGGTCTTACTTCCGACCAAGTGCTGCTTTCTATGCTGCTCTCTTCTGAAGCTTGGTATGATACCGACATAGTGTACGTGAAGAAAGCTAATGACAGTCTGCACCACTTTTTAGGAGTGCCCAAAGGGACTAAATGGTTAAAACCAAAGGATTTTTTTGATGCACAAGGGCAGTACAAACTCGCTCCGCTATTGGCAGACATCTATCATACCAATACCCCTAACCAGTTTCAAAAAGATTTTAGAGAAGTAGATCAACGCATTGGGTTGCTTAACAGAGCCCTCAGTGGAGATATTTTTAAGCTATTCCCTGTACCTAATGACGCTAACCACAAATGGATTTCACAGCAAGAATACTTGCGTGATACTCTCCAAATCACCGACACCCAATACCAGCAATTTGTGAAAAATGCGTTACCAGCTTACCTCCTTTTACTGCACCAAGCTACCGAAACAGGTGATTATAGCAAAGCAGAAAAAGTATTAACCCAAATCAAAGAGCAGCAAGAGCATTACTCAAGTGAGGTACTGCCTTCATCTATCAAAGTCCAAACAGAATTGTGGTATAACCGCATTAATATCTTTGAACTGCTCTTTCAAGCCTATCTGTATATAAGCACAGCACTATTTGTAGTATTATTATCTCATATCTTCTGGACAAAGAATATTTTTAGGGTACTTACCAAAGTAGGTATTGCCTTGTTGTGGGGCTGCTTTGTTTTGCATACAGGCGGACTCATAGCTCGTTGGTATTTATCAGGACACGCACCCTTTAGTGATGCTTATGAAAGTATGATATATGTAGGCTGGTCGGCTATAGGAGTAGGTTTATTCTTTTCACGTCGTTCCCCTTTAACGGTAGCAGCTACGGCTTTTATCACATCAATGATACTGATGATAGCCCATTGGAACTGGATGGATCCCGCCATCGGTACCCTCCAACCCGTACTCAATAGCTATTGGCTGATGCTCCACGTTGCCGTAATTGTAGGTAGCTACGGACCTTTTGCTTTAGCAATGCTTTTAGGAACTCTTAACCTCCTGCTAATCATTTTTACCACTTCTAAGAATGCCCACAAGCTCGAGCCCATACAGCAAGAGCTCACCATAGTAAATGAGTTAGCCCTCACCGTCGGACTTGTAATGCTTACCATAGGCAACTTTTTGGGCGGTATGTGGGCAAATGAAAGTTGGGGTCGTTATTGGGGCTGGGATCCCAAAGAAACGTGGGCACTCATTAGCATTATGGTCTATGCTTTAGTCATACATTTGCGCCTTATTCCTCGTTGGTATGGGCGTTGGGTCTTTAACTTTATGAGTATTGTAGCCTTTGCAAGCATCTTGATGACCTACTTCGGTGTCAATTTCTACCTCACAGGTATGCACAGCTATGCTACAGGCGATAAGATTATCACCCCCGCTTTTGTCTATTACGCTGTGGGAGTAGTACTTTTGTTGGGAATAGTATCATACATACGAGCCAAACAAAATAGAAACAATATGTCAAAGAACGAACTGTAAAAAAGACCTTAGAACATTTCGAGTGCAAAGTAAAGGTAAAACTTTTTCAGCACCAAAAAGCTGTATGATAACAGAACAAACTTGTCAATCTAAAAAGAGCTAATAAAAAGAAAAACAGCTATATACCCAACATAGTAAATTTATAAAATCTTAATTGAAATGAAATCTTATATTAATGGTGCAGCCTGCATATCAGTACAACCTACTTTTTTAGCCGAAACCTTTCTCGAAGGAGTCCTACCCGTAGCTCCCGATGAAGTATGTTATGCTACCGAACCCCCGTACAAGGATTATATTGCCCCTAATGTCAGTAGGCGTATGGCAAAAGGCGTGAAGATGAGTATTGCCACTGCTACCGAAGCCCTCAAAGAAGCCCACATCACTACCCCCCATGCCATTTTCGTCGGTACAGGTATGGGGTGTGTGCAAGACTCCGAAAAGTTCCTCACCGCCTTGCTCGATAATAATGAAAAACACCTAACCCCCACCGCCTTCATACAGTCCACTCACAATACCGTCGCAGGGCAGATAGCCCTTCTCTTACAGTGCAAAGGAGAGAACCTCACCTATGTGAACGGAGCCGTCTCTTTTGAGTCTGCTTTGCTAACAGCCAAAGTACAGATGGAGCAAGGCACCCCCACTACCTTAGTAGGCGGAGTAGATGAGCACAGCCCTCATACTGTTTTTTTACACGATTTAGTAGGCTTAAATCAAAAAGGCGAAGGAGCCGCTTTTTTTGCGCTTTCAGCAGAAAAAGAAAGCAATACTTATGCACAGTTGGTCGATGTAGCCCTTTATAATGAACTAACCCCCGATGAGCAAGAAGCAGCCCTTCACAGTTTTCTGCACCACAACCAATTCACCTTTGCCGATATTGATTTAGTACTCACAGGTGAAGCCGAAGAGCGTCATTGGCAATGCCCCACTTTTCCCTACAAAAACCTTAGTGGCGAGTATTACACCGCTTCTGCCGTTGGTTTTTGGCTTGCCTGTCAAATTTTCAAGCACCAACAGCTACCCCCTATAGCACAGCTATCTATACCCACCCCCATTAAGCATATATTGTTAGTAAACTCCTATTTAGGTAAAGACTTTAGTTTTGTATTATTAGAAAAATAAAAAAAGCAACTCTTAAAAAGTTGCTTTTTTTATACTACTGATAGAAACTGATGTCCTAATTTGTGGATACCTTGTACAATCTTCTCCCGTTGTTGTTTGCGAGGAGAGCGGATACCTTGAGCGTAATGACCTAATTGTCGCTCGTTAATACCCGTAATTTTTGATAGAGCAGCACGTGTAAGTATTCCGTCACACCCCCTCAAAAACTTTCCCAGGTAAGCTACGTACAACCCCTTTCAGTTCCAGCTGAAACAAAATATTTGAAATCATAAATACAGGCATACCACATCCTATAGTCAAATCGTCCAAAGCCATTTTACCATTAGTCTTCAAGTATTGTAATACCATTTCCTCCTCCTCTGTCAAGCTCACAAACAGTTCCTGTTGTACCGCCTGCGGTTTAGGAGCGTCCCATTTTAAATCTTCAATAAGTTGTTCAGCCGAAATCAAAGCCTGAGCCCTATTATCGTGAATAAGCAAGTTACATCCCGCGCTACTCATATCCGTTACCTTACCAGGCAAAGCAAATACAGGTCTGCCGTATGAACTCGCAATACTTGTAGTTACCAAGCTACCCCCTCTAATATTCGTTTCAATAACCACTGTAGCCTCGGCAAGTCCCGCAATAATTCGGTTTCTACTCAAAAAATTCGCTTTGTTAAACGGACTCAAGAAGCCGAAGTCAGTAATAAAACCGCCGTTTTGCATCATATCCGTACAATATTTAGCGTGTACAGGGGGGTATATAATGTTCAGCCCGTGCGCCAAGCAAGCCACTGTTTGCACATTATGCCTAATAGCCGCCTTATGAGCTGTAATGTCGATACCATAAGCAAAACCACTCACTATTACCACTGGCAGATGCGATAGCCCTTTCACAAACTCATCAATAAATCCCATACCGTAGTTACTACATTGTCTGGTACCCACCACAGCCAGTATTCGTTTGTTTTTCAAATCAATATTCCCCTTCCGATAAAAAACCACCGGACTGTCGGCACACTGTTTTAGGTACTCAGGGTAGTCAGCGTCTAAGTACGTCACAATTTGGATATGGTTTTTGCGGCAGAAGTCCATTTCTATTTCCGCCTCCTTCAGCCATTTAGGGTTCGCTAATTTATCACTAATTTTATCCCCCACACCAGGCACCTTTTCTATTGTTTGTTTCGGCTGATTAAAAACATTTTTAGCCGACCCAAAGTAGCCAATCAGTTTTTTAGCCGTAATATCCCCCACCATTTCAGTCTTTTTTAGGGCAATAAGGTATAACAAATCATCGTCATCCATAATAAAAATAGTTTTCACTTTAAAAAATATAGGCAAAAGTACAAAACAATTATCAATTAGCAATATTTAGTTATTAGTCTTTAGTCTTTAGTCGCTAGCAGTCTGACATATCTTACTTGTCCAACCGCTATCCACTATCCCCTAACTCCTATCCCCTAAAAAAACATTGCGAATAATGCAAAAATCACCAACCCCAACCCCCTTTTTTCTTCAAAACCATAACCTCTTAACAATCAACTTATTACCTCATCAACGCTGTCAAAAGCCTCTCAAAGCTACCTCGAAGCCAGAGCGAAGGCATACCGAAGGCAGAGCGAAGGGTGAGCGAAGGATAAGCGTTACTTCACTGAATATCAAGCATTTCAAAGCACTTACCTCACTTTGCATTATTCGCAACAAAAATCCAAAAACATTGCATTTTCCTCATTTTTCTACCCTGCCAAATTTCCTCATTTCCACATTTTCACATTTTCACATTTTCACATTTCCTCATTTCCTCATTTCCACATTTGCTAATTTTCTCATTTCCTCATTTTCTCATTTCCTCATTTTCTCATTTCCAAATTTCCAAATTGGCACGCTAAAATTGCACCATTACCAAAAAAATACTACATTTGCCCCCAGAACCACAATATCTAATAACAGAAAAATGATATACCTACTGTTAATACTATTATTTTTAGGCATCATCTCGTGGGGCGTGTTCGATATACGCCTCTCATTTTTTACTCCCACCCAGTGCCGCCTAAAAAATCACCCCCATAAAACCGTCGTCCTAACTTTTGACGACGGACCCTCACCCCTCACCCCCGCTTTTTTAGATTTGCTCCAAAAATATCAAGTCAAAGCCATCTTTTTCTGCATAGGCAAGCAAATCGAACAGCACCCCGAAATAGTACACCGAATGATAGCCGAAGGGCACATCGTCGCCAACCACACCTATAGCCACCAACCCAAAAACATTTTTAGCAAGAAAGCACTTATAGCCGAAATAAAAGCCACCGACGAAGTTTTGGCGCAGCAAGGCATCACCACCTCCCTTTTCCGTCCCCCCTACGGCATCACCTGCCCACCCGTCGCCCGCGCTATCAAAGCCACCAATAAGCAAACCATAGGCTGGAATATCCGCTCACTCGATACCGTCATACATAATGAAGATAAACTCTTTAACCGAGTAGTCCGAAAGCTCACCCACGGTAATATCATCTTGTTTCACGACCGCCTGCCACACACCCTGAACGTTTTGGAACGCTTATTGCAATACCTAAAAGAAAATAATTATACCGTAACAAACCATCTACAATGAAAAAAATCTTATTATACATCGCATTCACACTGCCCTTAGCAGCCCTTACAGCACAAAACCTAACGCCCGAACAAATAAACCAATTCAAAAAACAAGTCCTTGCCAAAAACCAAACCATACAAACCATACAAGCCAACTTCGTACAAAAAAAACACCTCGACTTTATGACCAAGGACATCGAAACCTTTGGCACTATGGCATTTGTCAAACCCGACCGCCTAAATTGGCAATACACCAAGCCCTATCAGTACCGCATCGTATTTCAAAAAAACAATATAAAAGTAAACGATGCAGGTAAAATTTCCGAAATGAAAGCCGATAACAAAATATTTAAGAAAATCAACAGCCTGATAGTAAGCACTATAAGCGGCGATATGTTCAATGAAAAAGAATTTAAAATCACTTTTACCCAAAAGCAAAACAACACCCAAGTACACCTATTGCCTACCGACAAAACCCTGCTTAAGTACATAAGCCAAATCGAACTCCATTTCAGTCCCGATTACGTGGTCGAACGCGTAAAGCTCATCGAACCCACCAATGATTATACCGAAATACAATTCAATAACAAACAACTAAACACCCCTATCGATGAAACTCATTTTAAAATATAGCCTCCTATGGCTCTTGCTAACCAGCTGTACCACCCCCTACCACCTCCCCACCCAGTACCAGCCCATACCCACCACCCAGTCCACCTATCCCAATCCCTATCATAAGGTAGGAGCCGAATACCTCTACCGAACCACTATCACCGCCTATAATCACACCTTTAGCGGACTCTTAGCAGCCAAAATTACCGCCCCCAATACTTGGCGCGTCGCCCTAACCACCGATTTCGGTAACACCCTTTTCGATTTTGAAAAAAACAATCACAACATCAAGGTACACCACATATTCCCCCAGCTCAATAAAAAAATCATCATTCGCACCCTCACCGCCGATTTTGAAAAACTATTCATAACACACTTCACAATCACAGCACAATACGCCAAAGATAGTGAACAAGTATGGCAAAGTACTCATAATAAGGAGGCAGTATATCTATTCCTATCCCCCGAAAAAGAACTACAACAACAGCTCAACACCCATCGCCAAAAACCATATACCACCTTTACATATAGTAACCAAAGCATCACCATCACCCATCACACCCTAAACATCAAGATAGACTTAGTCCCCTTTTAACCCCATTGTCAATTTTTAATGATTAACAGAAATGATTTTAAGTGATTTTTACACCCTGAACCATTTAGAGCAGCAAGACCCCGAAAATTACACCTGCACCCTCACCCTGAATCCACATCACCCCATCTTTCAAGGGCATTTCCCCGGTAACCCCGTCACACCAGGCGTATGTATGATGCAAATCATCAAAAACCTTACTGAAGAAATAACAGGATACAAACTCTTCCTAACCAAAACCACCAATGTAAAGTTTATGGCACTCATTAACCCTAATAAAACCCCACAGTTACAGCTCAGTCTAAACATTATTAGCACTGATAATGAGGTACAAGTAAAAAACACAACCACCTTTGGCAGTACCGTAGCACTAAAGCTAAGCAATACCTACACAAAAAAAAGTGATAAAAATTTCGCTATATAAAATAAAAGCAGTACTTTTGCACACATTTTTAAAAACACAAGAACTAACAACAACAATATTAATAGTGGAAAAGGAAAGAATAAATTTTACAGAGAAGAGTTATGAGAAGCTGAAAAATGCAATTCAAGAAATTGTAAATGAAGAGAATAAGAACGATGTATACACCCTGTCATTATGTTACACCTGTGATAATGACGATTTGCGATTTCCTAAAGTAACACTTAATTACAATACTCTTTCTAACGTAAAAGAAGAAGCTTATAATGCCGATTCAATCGAGGAAGCCAAGTGGCATTTTGATTATTGGTTACAGCACGATATGGAAACCATAGGAGGCAAAAAAGACACATTGCTCAAAAAATGGTTTGCCAAAACCCCCTGTTATTACACCGACGAAGAAAACGAACGTGCTATTGAAGAAGATGAAGACCTTTATGAAAAGCTCCTCAAGAAAGGAGATAAGTTCACTAAGGAGTTCATCAAAGAAATCATAGCACTTGTAAAACGACTGTTCGACGAAAATGTTTTAGAACAAAATTTCGGCAAAAATATTCCCGTGCTCCTCTACCAAAAAGACCTCGAAGAATTGCCTATAGCTTGGACAAAGAAAGCCAATCCCGCTAAGCTCATCAAAGAATTTGTCGAGTACTGGGACGGCGATTAATATCTTTAAACAATTAGTATTTTTAGACAATTAATATTTTTAAACGATTAGTATATTCATACATATAGCTTTGTCAGAGTATAAAAAACTTTGACAAAGCTATTTTCATTTATCCGATTAAAAAGACAATTATTCATTCCTCCTCCCTCATATACCCCCCACAAGCATTATACTGAGCCTATCCCCAAAGTCTTCAAAAGTCTGATAGCACCACCCCATTGTAGGGGCGAATGGCAATTCGCCCTCACAAGACCAAACTTTTCATCTCGCTTTTTTTCTTCTACACCCGTCACCTCCCATATTTCACTTCAATATATATACATATATAGGTATATAGCACCCCCATTCCCTCATTTGCTAATTCTCCCATTTGCTAATTTCCACATTTCCACATTTCCACATTTGCTAATTCTCACATTTCTCCATTATCCCTACAAAACACCCCCTTTTTCCTCTCCCAACTTCTCAAAATCTCCCTTTCACACGCCCCAACCCCAAAAACCCCGCAAAAAACTTTCGTTTAACAATCACTGATTATCAGCCATTTAAAATAAAACCACAAAAAAAGTTGCAAAAAAGTTGCGAAAAAATTTGCAGGTTATAAAAAACGTTGTACCTTTGCACCCGCAAATGAGACG
>CAUREJ010000032.1:0-26006 GCA_963523735.1 uncultured Capnocytophaga sp. | reverse complement strand
CTACTCCCACGGTGACTACTCCCACGGTGACTTCTCCCACGGTGACTTCTCCAACAGATACAATACCCACAGAAATAATTTCTGAGGCAGTTGTTTATAATGGTATTTCAACCCAAAACCATCGTAACTATTTCAGTGTTACCCCTACTGATAAAGATAAACCTATATTACTCATTATTTTTGATGAAATGGGACTGAAAGTATATGAGAATGCTAATTATGGTAACCCCGACTATTTTAGAGGGTATGCCAATGTAAAAGGCGTAATAGGTAATAAACCTTTAAAAGGAACGTATTTCTACATTGTTACCTATTACTTAGATGGAGAGAAAGAAATACAAAAAGGCTATCTTTATATCAAATAGCCAATTTTATATAAAGTATTATAGGGCATTATTAAGTAAAGAAGTATTGTTAATATAAAAATGAGCCTAAAAAATAAAATAGGCAATAAAAAATACAAAATAATTTTGGTACTTTCATTTTTAAATACTATCTTTGCGCCCAAAATTTTAAATTCTATTAGTTTATGTATTGGACGTTAGAACTTGCATCTTATTTAAGTGATGCCCCTTGGCCTGCTACTAAAGACGAACTTATCGACTATGCTATCCGTACCGGTGCGCCTATGGAAGTAGTTGAAAATCTTCAGGAAATAGAAGACGAAGGTGATATGTATGAATCTATCGACGAAATTTGGCCAGATTACCCGTCGGAAGAAGATTATCTATGGAATGAAGATGAATATTAAAAAAATAAAAAGTCTCTGCAATGAGACTTTTTTTAATTAGCCAATAGGCAAATAAAGAAGTGACAATTTGTCAGTTGTTGCTAGTTTGGTACATTTATTGACAAAATAGAAAAAGTAAAGACTTATAAATGCTTTGTTGGAATCTGTAACACAATAAGCAAAAAAAACTCCAGCAAAGTGTAGTGAAATATTAAGCATTGTAATGAGTATTATAAATTCCCTTATTAAAATTTTTGTTGGCGATAAAGCCAAAAATGATTTAAAATCTATCCAACCTATTGTTGAGAAGATAAAAACCTATGCTGCCCAGCTCGAAGCTATAAGTAATGATGAGCTGCGCGCCAAAACTATTCAGTTCAAAGAACGTATTAAAGAAGCGCGCGCTACCTTCGATTTGCAAATAGCCGACCTTCAGGGGCAAGCTAACGCTACTGAAGATATCGATAAAAAAGAAGACCTCTATACCGAAATAGATAAACTCAGTGCCGAGGCATATCAGGCATCGGAAAAAGTATTAAATGAAATACTGCCCGAAGCCTTCGCTACAATGAAGGAAACAGCACGCCGCTTTGCCGCCAATACTACTATTGAAGTTACTGCTAATGAGCGCGACCGTGAGCTATCGGCAGTACACGATTACGTAACCCTTGAAGGTGATAAAGCTATCTGGAAAAACCATTGGGATGCGGCTGGTAAAGATGTTACTTGGGATATGGTACATTATGATGTACAGCTTATAGGTGGTATTGCCCTTCACCAAGGTAAAATTGCCGAGATGCAAACAGGGGAAGGTAAAACCCTTGTGGCTACCTTGCCGGTATACCTTAACGCCCTAACAGGTAATGGGGTGCACTTGGTAACTGTGAATGATTACTTGGCGCGCCGAGATAGTGCTTGGATGGGACCTCTGTTCGAGTTTCACGGCTTGCGTGTAGATTGTATCGATAACCACCAACCCAACTCCGAAGCGCGTCGTCGTGCTTATAATGCCGATATTACTTACGGAACAAATAATGAGTTTGGTTTTGACTACCTGCGTGACAATATGGCACATACCCCCGAAGATTTGGTACAACGTGCCCATAACTACGCCATCGTCGATGAGGTCGATTCAGTGTTAATTGATGATGCTCGTACCCCTCTTATCATCTCAGGGCCTACTCCTAAAGGTGAGTTACACGAGTTTAATGAACTAAAACCCGTAGTCGAAGAGTTAGTGAATAAGCAACGTACTTATCTCACTAAAGTATTAGCCGATGCCCGCAAACTTATAGCCGAAGGCGATACCAAAGAAGGGGGCTTCCAGTTATTACGAGTATACCGAGGCTTGCCTAAAAATAAAGCACTTATTAAGTTTTTAAGTGAAGAAGGGGTAAAACAACTGCTACAGAAAACCGAAAATTACTATATGCAAGATAACAATCGCGAAATGCCTAAGGTCGATGCAGAACTGTACTTCGTGATTGATGAAAAGAATAACCAAATAGAGCTTACCGACAAAGGTTTTGCCGATATAGCTTATGGTGGTGATAAAGATTTCTTCGTATTGCCCGATATTGGGGTCGAAATAGCTAATATTGAGAACCAACACCTCCCTATTGAAGAAGAAGCAGCTCTTAAAGATAAGCTCTTCCAAGATTTTAGCGTAAAGAGTGAACGTATTCACACCCTGAATCAATTGCTAAAAGCCTACACTCTCTTTGAAAAAGATGTAGAATACGTAGTGATTGATAACAAGGTGCTTATAGTAGATGAGCAAACCGGACGTATTATGGACGGTCGCCGCTACTCCGATGGGCTACACCAAGCTATTGAAGCCAAAGAAAATGTAAAGATTGAGGCAGCTACTCAAACCTACGCTACCATCACTTTGCAAAACTACTTCCGTATGTACAGTAAGCTATCAGGAATGACAGGTACTGCCATTACCGAGGCAGGTGAGTTTTGGGAAATATACAAGTTAGATGTAATGGAAATCCCTACTAACCGCCCTATAGCTCGTAAAGACCACAATGACCTTATCTATAAAACCAAACGTGAAAAGTACAACGCTGTAATTGATAAAGTAGTCGAACTATCCGAAGCTGGTCGTCCTGTACTAATAGGTACTACCTCGGTTGAGGTGTCTGAGTTGTTAAGCCGTATGCTTACAATGCGCAAAATTAAGCACAATGTACTGAATGCCAAACTGCACAAAAAAGAGGCTGAGATAGTAGCTGAAGCAGGACAAAAAGGGGTAGTAACTATTGCAACCAATATGGCAGGACGTGGTACCGATATTAAACTGACTCCTGAAGTGAAGGAAGCAGGAGGGTTAGCCATCATAGGTACCGAACGTCACGATTCACGAAGAGTCGACCGTCAGTTAAGAGGGCGTTCAGGACGACAAGGAGACCCCGGAAGTTCATTGTTCTACGTCTCATTGGAAGATAACCTAATGCGCTTGTTCGGTTCAGAACGTATAGCCCGCTTAATGGATAGCTTAGGTCATAAAGAAGGTGATGTAATTCAGCACTCTATAATGACTAAGCGTATAGAAACAGCTCAGAAGAAAGTTGAAGAAAATAACTTCGGTATTCGCAAACGCTTGTTAGAGTATGATGATGTGATGAATGCCCAACGTGAGGTAATTTACAAGCGCCGTCGCCATGCTTTGGAAGGAGAACGCCTAAAAGTGGATTTGGCAAATATGATATTTGATACCTGCGAGGTGATAGTCGAAAGTAATAAAGGCGGTAATAACTACAAAAACTTTGAGTTCGAGCTTATTAAATACTTTTCGTTAAAAACAAATATCACAGAAACAGACTTTGCTAAGTTATCTATTAATGAGCTTACTTTTACGTTGTACCGTGAGGTACTGAACCACTATCAAGCAAAAACTGAACGCACAGCTCAGATAGCTTTCCCAGTGATTAAAGAAGTGTATGAAAACCCTCAAAATACTTATGAGCGTATAGTAGTGCCATTTACCGACGGACATAAAATGCTAAACATAGCCACCGATTTGAAAGAAGCCTATGAAACAGAAGGTAAGAAATTGGTAAGTGATTTTGAGAAAAATATCACATTGGCTATTATTGATGAGGAATGGAAAACGCACCTACGCCAAATGGACGAGCTAAAACAATCAGTACAGTTGGCGGTACACGAGCAAAAAGACCCATTGCTGATATATAAGTTTGAAGCCTTCCAGCTTTTCAAAACAATGATTGATAAGGTGAATAAAGACATCGTTTCTTTCTTGTTTAAAGCAGAATTGCCTACTCAAAACGCCCCTGTACAAGAGGCGCGTATGCCACAGCGCACCCGTGAACAATACCAAACTAATAAGGAAGAAACCCTTAATAGTGATGAGATGGCACAACGTGCTCGTGAAGTAGGGCAACAAGCTTCACAACGCCGTTCAGTAGTCGAAACCATAGTGCGTGAGCAACCTAAGATTAACAGAAATGATAAGGTAACAATACAAAACATCCGCACTGGCGAGCGCAAAGAAACAAAGTTCAAGCAAGCGCAACCCCTTCTAAACACCGGAGAGTGGATTATTGTACCGAATAATTAGGAACTTAACAAATCAAAAAAGACTTTGCCAAAGGATATAGCCGAACAGCTATAACCTTTGGCAAAGTCTTTTTTGTACCCCAAAAGTATCTAAAACTTTTTTACCTAATGAAGAACAACTTAGGGAACAATACTTCTACAGGTTTCTTACTAAAAGCTATTTTCAGGGTAGCCCACAAAAAACCAAAACCATAACTAAAGAACTGCACTAACAAAGCCCATACACTTAAAAGCCCTATTTTAACGCTATGGTTTTCACGAGCGCTATCCCAACCCACTAAAATAAAGTAACTCGCATAAACTAATACACCAGCTATATTGCCTTTTAAAAGTAATAAAACAGCACCGCAAAGCCCCAAGGCAAAGCAAGTAGGCAGCCAAAAAGTCAGTTTGCGTGTTTCAGGGTGCCAATGGTTCAGTATAGCGCGTGTTTGTCCGAATTTGTTTACCTGTAAGCGAAATTTTTCCCACGAAATGCGCCGTTTGTGAAAAACAAAAGCCGTAGGTATAAAAGCAGTTTCAAACCCTTTCTCCCAAAGGCGTATAACAAGGTCGGGGTCTTCACCAGGGTGAATCTTGCCAAAACCACCAGTAGCCTCAAAAGCCTTTCGTGAAAGCCCCATATTAAAGCTACGAGGCTCAAAGCGTTGTACGCCACGCTTGTTACCGCGTATTCCTCCTGTAGTAAGCAAGGAAGTCATAGTATAGTTAATAGCTTTCTGAATGTCGGTAAAATCATCGGTAGCAGTATCGGCACCTCCAAAACAATCTACGTAATTAGTCTTCAAAAAATCATCTACCGCCTCTAAGTAATGAGGAGGCAAAATACAGTCAGAATCTAAGATAAGAAAGTAGTCATTCTTGGCACAGCGCATCCCGTAGTTGCGTGAGTCACCAGGACCTGTATTGGGTTTTGAAAGATAAGTGATATGTAACTTATCGCCGTACTGAGCGCATACTTTTTCCGATGAGATAGTAGAGCCATCTTCTATCACTACCACCTCAAAATCAGCTTCATAAGTTTGTTCGGTAAGGCTTTTTAGCAGCTCGTCCAATTCGTCCGGACGGTTATAAATAGGAATGATAAAACTGTATTGCATCTGTTAATATAACGTTAAAGTTGAACTTTGTTTGTAACATTTATGTGTTTTCTTACGTATAATAGAGCGATAAGAAATGACAAAATTAAGGATTTTTTCTGAATGAGACAACTAAAAATCACTAAACAGGTTACCAACCGTGAAACAGCCTCCTTGGATAAGTACCTCCAAGAAATAGGTCGAGTTGATTTAATTACTGCCGATGAAGAGGTCGAGTTGGCACAGCGCATCAAAGCTGGTGATAATATTGCTTTGGAAAAACTTACCAAAGCCAATCTCCGCTTCGTGGTATCTGTTGCTAAACAATATCAAAATCAAGGGCTTACCCTTCCCGACCTTATCAATGAAGGTAACTTAGGGCTTATTAAGGCAGCACAACGTTTTGATGAAACACGAGGCTTTAAATTCATATCGTATGCCGTATGGTGGATACGCCAATCTATATTGCAAGCTTTAGCCGAGCAATCACGTATAGTGCGCTTGCCCTTGAATAAGATAGGCTCTATTAATAAAATTAACAAGATGTACGCCTACCTTGAGCAAGCCAATGAGCGAGTACCCTCACCCGAAGAAATTGCCCGAGAGCTCGATATGTCAGTAAATGATGTAAAGGAATCAATGAAGAACTCAGGCCGACACATTTCAATGGATGCCCCTTTGGTAGAAGGTGAAGATTCTAACCTTTATGACGTAATCCGAAGTAACGAATCTCCTAACCCCGACAAAGAACTGATATTAGCTTCGTTGCGTACCGAGATAGAACGCGCTTTAGAAACGCTTACCCCTCGTGAAGCCGATGTGGTACGCTTGTATTTCGGACTTGGCGACCAACACGCTATGACTTTGGAAGAAATAGGTGAAACCTTCGACCTTACACGTGAACGCGTTCGCCAAATAAAAGAAAAAGCTATCCGAAGGCTGAAACACACATCGCGTAGTAAAATACTAAAAACTTACTTAGGCTAAAACTTAATCACCCCGTTTTAGAAATACAAATCAGGGTAAGATTATTATAGTTGTTAATCTTTTTTAATTACTTGTATAAATGAAAACTTTGCCAAGAGCTGTCGTTCCCCCGACCTTTGGCAAAGTTTTTGTTATCCTATAACCTTATTTTATCTACTAAAAAATGGATTATCTCTGGAACTTTAAACCACTACCACCCGAAGCAGTAGTAACACGCTTACAACAAGAACTTAATTTAACCCGAACCCGACCCCTTGCTATTCTTTTGGCACAGAGGGGCATTACTACATTTGCTGAAGCCGAGCAATTCTTCTGTCCCAGTTTCGCACACCTACACAATCCCTACCTGATGAAAGATATGGACAAGGCAGTAGCTCGTATTGCCCAAGCCCTTGCCCAACAAGAAAACATTCTTATCTATGGTGATTACGATGTCGATGGCACCAGTGCCGTATCGCTCATTTATCGATACTTCAGCACCTTTACTTCTCAGCTATTTACGTATATTCCCGACCGCTATACCGAGGGCTATGGCATTTCCTTTCAAGGTATTAACTATGCTTCTGCACAGGGCTGTACGCTCATTATAGCCTTAGATTGTGGTATCAAGGCTATTGATAAAGTAGCCTATGCCCGCACTAAAGGTATCGATTTTATTATTGCCGACCATCACCGTCCTGCCGATACCCTTCCTGAAGCCATAGCGATACTGAACCCCAAGCAAGCCGATTGTCCTTACCCTTATAAAGAGCTATGTGGCTGCGGTATTGGCTTTAAGTTAGTACAAGCTTATCAAGAGTATTTAGAACGCCCTTTTGAAGAAATTATCCCCCTATTAGATTTGGTAGCAGTGGCTACAGCTGCCGATATAGTACCTATGGACGGTGAAAATCGCACCTTGGTATATTTCGGATTGCAGCAGATTAACACTAAACCATCAGCTGGGGTCAAAGCCATTTTTGGAGAACATAAAGGGGCAATTACCATTACCGATGTAGTGTTTAAAGCCGCTCCTCGCATCAATGCCGCAGGGCGTATAAAGCACGGTAATTATGCCGTAGCACTCCTTACTGAAACCGATAAAACCCAAGCCCAAGAAAAAGTAAAAGAAATTGAAGAACTAAATACTAATAGGAAAGAGCTCGATGAAAAAACAGCTGCAGAAGCCTTAGAACAGATAGAAACCAATGGTGAGCAAAACCGCTATACCTCAGTAGTGTTCAATGAACATTGGCATAAAGGAGTAATAGGAATAGTAGCCTCACGACTTATCGAGCAGTACTACCGCCCCACTTTGGTATTTACCAAAAGTGGTGATAAGTATGCCGCTTCAGCCCGTTCGGTAATAGGTTTTGATATTTATGAAGCTTTAGAGCAGTGCAGTGAATATTTAGAGCAGTTTGGCGGGCATACCTACGCCGCCGGACTTACCTTACGCCCAGAGCAATATCCCCTATTTAAAGAAGCCTTTGAGAGGGTTGTAGCCAGCACCATTGCCCCCCAAAGTCGCACAGCTACCCTTACTGCCGATGTAGCTCTTCCCTTAAGCCATATAACAGATAAATTTTATAGTATACTGAAGCGGTTTGAACCTTTCGGACCTAAGAATTTACCCCCTCTTTTTTATGCTGAAAACGTAGTCGATACAGGTTTTGCAAAAACCATAGGGAAAGATAGGAAGCACCTAAAACTCAATCTGCGTGAAGTAGGAAGCCAATCTTTTTTTAGCGCAGTAGGCTTTAATTTAGCCGACAAACTGCCAATAGTACGTTCCAAAAAACCTTTCCGTATCATCTATTCAATCGAGGAGAATGAGTGGAATGATAAAGTAAATTTACAATTGCAAATAAGAGATATTAGTTATTAGTAAGCACCTTTTGCAGCACGCTATCTACAGTAGGAGTATCAGCAATGAAGATATGTTGCCAAAACTGAGCCGCAGCCTGTGCCGTCGTAGTACCTATACAGTAAATAGTTTCATCTTTAGGAGTGTTGGTAAGGCAATAACTCTGCACTCCCGAAGGACTAAAGAACAGAATAGCATCTGTCTTTTCTTCTATCAAAGTAGGGGTAAAGCAAGTGCGGTAAGCCTCTATTTCATCAACCATTAAGTTTTTCTCTTTAAAAAAAGCAGGCAGCGTATCCAAACGCTGGTTACCAGCTATAAAGGCTATAGGTACCGACTGGTAATACCCTATGTTTTTTAGCATAAAGCCAATCAGCTCAGTAGCGTAAGGAGTGTAATGTAGCACCCCGAAGCCATTGTTTTGTAATAGCTTATAAGTATTCTCGCCCACACACAAGGCAGGTATTTGTTTCAGAATAGCCACTTGAGGGTGTTGTAAGGCACTTCGCACACCATTCTGACTGGTAAAAATAAGCAAGCTGTAAGGCAAAGAGAGCTTAAAATGCAGCAGTTCAATACTAATAAAGTTATGCTCAATCAGGCGAAGAGAATGGCCATTGAGTATTTTTTTCTGACCTTCAGTCAGTATTTTTGTTGTAAGTATCGTTTTCATATTTTTCACACAAGCAAGTCCGTAAAGTCGCTAATAAAAAAGGCTGCCTAAATATATAAGGGCAGCCTTTTGTTGTTTTTGGTACTCTTTAAAGAGGGGTTCCCTCATTCGTTTTAAATCGATACTCTAAGTATCTATAGGCATCTCTCGGAAGTACTTTTATCCATCGTTTGTACTTTAAGAACCATTTAAAACGGATAGAAAACAAGCCTTTTGTGATATAAGCAGCTATAAAAGGGTGGGCATTAAGTACTATGCGCCCTGTATAGGCTTCCTCTTTAATAATGCTTTCAAGTTCTATGTTGATCTTGTCAATGAGAACAATAGGAGCTTCTATTTCTCCTTCTTTACTAGGGTTTTCTTCTTTGGTTTTGATGTTTACCTCTTGTCGAACTCTTTGTCGGGTAATCTGTATAAGCCCGAATTTGCTTGGCGGCAATATTTTGTGTTTTGCGCGGTCTTCAGCCATCTCATTCCGAAGATGGTCAAATAAAATACGTCGGTTTTCACTACTACCCATATCAATAAAGTCCACCACAATAATGCCACCCATATCACGCAGGCGCAATTGGCGCGCTATTTCAGTAGCAGCAATAAGGTTTACTGATAAAGCAGTAGTCTCTTGGTCGTTGTTTTTATTAGAGTGGTTCCCGCTATTTACGTCTATTACGTGCAGTGCTTCAGTATGTTCAATTACCAAATAAGCACCTTTAGGCATCGATACTGTCCTACCAAAAGCCGTTTTTATCTGTCTTTCAATATGAAATTTCTCAAAAATAGGTACCGATGAGCGATAAAGTTTTACAATATTTTCCTTTTCAGGAGCTATTTCTTGTACATATTTAATAATTTGTTCATATAGCTGTTCATTATCCACGTGAATACCAGTGAATGAGTCATTGAACAAATCGCGCAAAATAGCACCCGTCCTATTCACTTCGCTCATTACCTTCGAGGGGTAAACCGCTTTCTGTATTTTTCGGCACATCAAAACCCAACGGTTAAATAAGGATTGGAGGTCTTTATCAAGTTCAGCTACCTTCTTACCTTCGGCTACCGTACGCACTATAACACCGAATCCTTTAGGTTTGATGCTTTGCAGAAGCTTCCTAAGCCGTTCTTTCTCAGCCTTACCTTCTATTTTCTGCGATATCGAAATACGGTCAGAAAAAGGTACAAGCACAAGATAACGACCCGCTATAGAAAGTTCCGAGCTTATTCGTGGCCCCTTAGTCGAGATAGGTTCCTTAACTATCTGCACTAATATCGGCTGGTTAGGCTTCAGCGTATCAGCCACCGAACCATTTTTGTCAATATCCGGTTCTAAAGGAAAATCTTTTAATGAAAAATCCTTTAGTTTGCCCGATACAACCCACTTTATAAACTTTAACAAAGAAGCCAGCTGAGGGCCTAAGTCGTGATAATGCAAAAAAGCATCTTTCTCATAACCCACATTCACAAAGGCAGCGTTTAGCCCTTGAATAGGTTTGCGCACTTTTGCAAGCATTATATCGCCCACTCCCAACCCATTACTATCCTCCTCTTTGTGGAGTTCAATAAGGCGCCCATCTCTAAGCAAAGCAAAATCTACGTAAGAGGAGCCAGAACGAATAATTAATTCTTTTTCCACTTTGTTGGATTTTTTAGTTAATAAATAAATGTACTTTATTTTACAAACCTTTAAATAATCTTTTGGATATTCTTAAGGTTGCTTTTAAGCAAGAAAAAGTAGTTAAAAACTACTTTTTCTTTTTGTGGCGATTAGCTCTCGCTCTTTTTTTGCGTTTGTGGTTAGCCACTTTATGTCTTTTTCTTTTTTTTCCGCTTGGCATAACTTTACTATTTTATATGATTAATACTAATTTACTTTTACATTGCTCTTTACAGCATCAACAAACTGTTTAGCTGGTTTAAACGCAGGGATGTTGTGTGCAGGAATTTTTATAGTAGTGTTTTTTGAGATATTACGACCCGTTTTTTCAGCCCTTGTCTTCACAACAAAGCTACCAAATCCACGCAAGTAGACGTTGTTACCACTCTCCAATGATTTGATAACTTCTTCCATAAAAACCTCTACAGTTTGCTGGACATCATTGCGGTCAATACCTAATTTGTCGGAGATTTTCGACACAATTTCTGCTTTTGTCATCTTTATATGTTTTTATTTTATGAATAATCTTTTACTTAAGTGGGTGCAAAGGTACGAATTAAATATTTAATAAACACTATGTTAGCAGCTTTTTTTTAATCTTTTATGCCACTTTTTTTGTTAGAAATCTTGTAAAATACTGATTAACAAATGTTTATGATAAATACCGCAAACGGTATATTTTTCACGAACCATTATTTTTTTTCCGCTCATATCACAAACTCAAGCACTTCCATACACCCCTCGCTCACCTTTGTGCAAAATTAAACCAGCTTCCCCGCTTTTCCTTTTTTCACCCCTTCCCACAATCACCTCCCTTACCCTTTTCGGCGGAACAGAAAACTCCTCACCCAACCCCGATACCTAAAATGCATCTTTTTTCCATTTTTATTGCGAATCTTTCAAAAGTCACCAACCCCAATACCCATTTTTGGAGAAAAACATACACCATTAATAATCAGCTCATTAACCTACCAGCAGTACCGAAACCAGCTTGGAGCCATCTCGAAGCCATCTCGAAGGCAGGGCGAAGGCAGAGCGAAGGGTGAGCGAAGGATAAGCGTTACATAACTGAATATCAAGCGTTTCAATACTATCTCCTCATTTTGCATTATTCGCAACAAAATCCCCCAAACACCCCATTTTCCTCATTTGCTAATTCTCTAATTTCCTCATTTCCTCATTTGCTAATTTGCTAATTTCCTCCTGCTGGCGCGAGCTTGTAGCTTGTGCCTACCAAGCCCGCCTGCTAGCGACTAAAGACTAACTACTAAAATTTTACCAATTATTACTTGTTAATTGATATTTTTTTTATATCTTTGTGCCCTTAAATGATATGAAATTAAAAGTAAAATACACTTAACAATAAGAATATGAAATCAGTAAAATATATAGTTAGTAGTTTAGTTTGCTGTATGATAGGCATAGTAAGCGTTTCAGCTCAAAATACAGCAACTACAACCACCTCTAAGGACACCATAAAAGCCACCAACATCAATCCAACAGGGCAAAAGATGGAAGGGCTTAGCAAGCTTAACGATAATCCAAAAGCAAAAAAATACGATGAAAAGTGGCTAAAAGAGCTCTCAAATTCCGATTTGTTTTTTCAGATGAGTGAAGATGTAGCAGCCACCCCCACCAATGTCGATTACAATGAGCTCCCCACCGAGCTTCTCAAAGAACGCTTAGAACGATTAAACCAAAGAACCCCCTTTAATGTCGAGTACAACCCCGTGCTCGAACAAGTAATCAAGTCATTCCTAAAAAACCGACGTTCCTCATTGGAGCGACTAATGAGCCTCAGTGATTATTACTTCCCAATGTTCGAGCAAGAAATGAGCAACCAAAAAATTCCGTTGGAAATAAAATACCTTGCCATTATCGAGTCAGCATTGAACCCAAAAGCCCGTTCACGCGCCGGAGCAACCGGTTTGTGGCAATTTATGTACACTACAGGTAAAAGTTATGGTTTAGAAGTCAATAACTACGTCGATGAGCGCAGTGACCCCATTCGTGCCACTAAGGCAGCAGCCAAGTATTTAAAAGAACTATATCAAATATTCGGCGATTGGGATTTAGTTTTAGCAGCCTATAACTCAGGACCCGGTAACGTAACCAAAGCAATACGCCGTTCCAATGGGAAGACCAATTACTGGAACCTACGCCCCTATTTACCAAAAGAAACAGCAGGTTATGTACCCGCCTTTTTAGCTACCCTTTATATTTTTGAATATGCAAAAGAACACGGTTTTAAGCCACAGCGCAGGTCTAATCACCTATTTGAAACCGATACCATTAGGGTAAAGCAAGCAGTACCTTTTAAGAACATAGCCGAAATTACAGGAATGGATGTGCAAGACATTCAGTTCTTTAACCCATCCTATCAGCTTGATGTAGTACCTTATGTTGAAGGGCATAATTACGCCTTGCGTTTACCTATTTCCGAAATAGGAAAGTTTGTAGCCAATGAAGAAGCCATTTACAACTATCTTACCGAAGAAAATGGCAAGCGAGAAAAACCATTACCACAAGTAATGAAAGGTGATAACGGAAAAGGCAACAAGGTAGTTTATAAAGTTAAAAAAGGCGATAGTATAGGTAAGATAGCAACCCGTCACGGAGTAAGTGTCTCCAACATTAAGCGTTGGAATAGAATGCGCAATAACAATGTAAAAGTAGGGCAGCGGCTTACTATTTATAAATAAAGGTGAAACAGAAAACAACACTTCTAAAATTATTAGGTCTTTTTTCAGCAGTAAGGGGCTACAATATCGCAATGGTATGTGTAGCGCAATACCTTGCTGCTATTTTTGTGCTTTCGGGTAAGCCTTGGCGTGCAGTCCTTACCGACGAAGCTCTTTTTGTACTTGTGTTTTCAGGAGCCTTAGCCATTGCAGGGGGGTATATAATTAACGGCTTTTATGACCAAGAAAAAGATCTTATTAACAAGCCCCTTAAAACAATGATTGACCTTTTGGTAAGTCAGCATACAAGGCTAACGGTTTACTTCCTGCTGAACTTTTTATCGGTGATAACAGCCAGTTATGTATCTTTTAGGGCAGTGCTTTTTTTCTCTGTTTATATCTTTGCAATGTGGCTTTATTCACATCGGATAAAGAAGATAGTTTTATGGGGGAATTTAACTTCGGCGGTACTGGCTATTGTTCCTTTTTTTGCAGTATTTGTATACTATCGCAATTTTGACCATAGTATTTTCTTCCACGCATTACTTATTTACCTGCTCATTCTTATCAAGGATTTTGTAAAAGATCTTCGGAATATAAAAGGAGATTTAGTACATAATTACGCCACAGTACCTGTTGTGTATGGTGAGCGTTATTCCAAATGGCTTATTAGTTTTGCCGTATTGCTAACCTGCATACCTGTGTATATATTAATGTTCTATTTTGAGATAGGTAAGTTGTACTATTTCTTGTTTTTTATGCTTATTTATTTGTGCTTGTTTGTAGTGTTGTTATGGAGTACAAATAACCAGAAAGGATATGTATTGCTCCACAATATGATTAAGTTTATTTTAGTAGCAGGGGTGTTGGCTACAGGTAACAGATAGGGCATAACAAATAAAAGAAGATAAAAAAAAGAGACTGTCTTTTTAGGGGCAGTCTCTTTTTTATGGATGCTATTGTTATTTATTTATTTATTTTTTAGAAGTAACAACTTTAAGCATTTCGCATCCGCGTTGTTCATTGTTATCGCAGGCTTGTTCAAACCAGTCGGCGGCGCGGTTATCAGATTGTTTGATACCTTCACCGTGGTAGTAGCAGTGACCTAAGCGGTACTGAGCAGGTCCATATCCTTCGCGAGCAGCTTGTTTGTATAGGTTAGCGGCTTGGTTGTAAGAACGTTCGGCACCTGTACCATTGTAGTAGCAATTACCTAAGTTATATTGTCCTGCCGAAAAGTTGTTGTTAGCAGCTTTTTGGTAATGGTTAAAGGCTTGGTTAAACTCTTGTTTGTTATCGTAATAGTTACCTAATTCATTATGAGCTTCGGAGTTGTTTTGTTCGGCTGCTTTATTAAGCCAGAACACCCCTTTGGTTTCGTTAATGTATTTCACACTACTGCGTTCAACTACTTGTACATTAGCTTTGATAGTTGAGCGGTGTTGCATACGGGGTTGGTTGCCCTTTCGCTGATTTGTTGTAGCACTTGCTGTATTGCCTTGAGTTTTGTGTACGGTACTTGTTGTAGTACTTGATACAGGGGTAAGGTAGTACTTACCTAAGTTCAGTTGGGTTTCGGCATCGCCTTTTTTAGCTATTTTTTCTTGTAGGGCAAGTCCTTTATCAAGGTCTTTTTTAGGGTTTTTAGTATCTAAATAATACTCGATGAGTCGTTTTTGAGCTGGTATATTTTCTTGCTTAGCTAATTTTTCGTATAAGGTAAAGGCTTTTTCATTGTTTTTCTTAGATCCCTTTGCATAGAAAAGACCATCGGCAACGGTAAGGATTACAGCTGGTGAGGCAGGGTCTTTGGGGTCATTAGCATCTACTTTTTTCTGTAGCCATTCAAAGGCGTTTTTGTTAGAAAGTTCGGCTGCTTTAATAGCCCATATATCGGCGTCTTTAGCGGATTGTTTTACTCCTTTACCATAGGCGTAGCACTGTGAAATGATGTATAGCACCTCGGAAAAGGCTTCGTCTTGTTGTTGGAAAAAGTAGTCGGTCATTTGGTTTTGAGTGGTAGGAGTTTGTTGAGCGGCTTTTTGGTAATATTCAAAGGCACGTTCTTCGGAGAGGTTGGTGTATTTACCTGTATAGTATAGGTCGCCGAGTTTTTTTAGAGCGAGGAGGTTGTTTTTAGCGGCTGCTTTTTCGAGGTATTCAAAGGCTTTTTTTACATCTAATTGAGTTTCTTCAAGTAACATAGCTCCTAAGTTATACTGAGCCATTACATCACCTTCGTCGGCAGCTTTTTGAAATAGTTCAATGGCTTGGGTAGCAGAGGCGCGGGTTCCGTTTCCGGTGGCGTAGCATAAGCCTAAGTTATTTTCGGAGATAGGGGTAGGGTCGGTATTTACGGATTTAGAAACCCATATAAAGGCGTCGCGTAGGGATTGTACCCCCCCTATACCGTTATATAGGCATACTGATAGTTGGCGTTGTGCAGCGGCATTACCTTTAATAGCGGCTCTGGTATAGTAATCGGAGGCTTTTTTGTAGGATTTGCCTAATATAGTGCTATTGCCATAGAAGTAGAAGTCCCCTAAGGTGTATTGAGCATCGGGGCTACCGTTAGAGGCTGCTTTTTCGAGCCAGTCGATAGCGGTTTCTTCAGAGCGTTGCAAGCCTCCTTTTCCGTTGAGGTAGGCATTGCCGATGATATATTGCGCATCAGGATTTCCTTTTTCGGCTACTTTGAGTACGTTTTGTAGGGCATCGGGGCTATTGGGGTTGGCAGAGTAGTTCCACCAAGTGATTAGGTACTCGGCTTCGGCATTTCCTTTAGTGGCTGCTTTTTGAGCCCAAGTGCGTGCTTTGTTGCTGTCTTTTTTTACGCCATCACCATTGTAGTATGCTTTAGCGAGGTCGAGCAGGGTTTCGGCTTTTTCATTATCGGCGTTTTTTTCGACCCATTGGTAGTATTTTTCGATGGATTGGGTAACGCCACGTCCGTCACGGTAGCATAAAGCGAGTTGTTTTTGCGCTTCGGGTATATTGGCTTGGGCGGCTTTTTCGAGCCACTTAACAGCGGTATCTTCGGCTTTGACAACTCCACGTCCTTCTAAATAGCAAAGAGCGAGTTGGTATTGGGCTTGGGCATTGCCTCCTTCAGCGGCTTTTTCGAGCCACATAATAGCATCTTGGAAAGAGCGTTTTACGCCTTTTCCGTTAAAGTAGGCATCGGCTAATTCTGATTGGGCTTGGGAGTCGCCTTTCTCGGCGAGCTTTATAAGTTTTTTTACGTTAGCGTCTTGACCGTAGGCGACTGCTACCAGGCAAACAGAAAGCACTAAAAATAACTTTTTCATAGTTGTAGTTCTTTATTTTTTTATATTTCTTTTGATAACTATTTCGGGCACAAATATACGTAAAAAATTTAAACTACCTACTTAAATTTGTAATTATTTTTTTAGTTTGGTTTCGTGCTTCAAATAATCAAAGGCATCGAGTTCGGCGACGAGGGAGCCTACACGCAGCGCAGCCCTTAATTTTACTGGGATTTTGTTCATATCGTCGGTAATCCACATAGTGATACTTTCTTCTTCTTTAAAGACCCGTCCGTCCTGTACTAGGGGGCAAAATTTGAGTGTATTTACGGTTCCGAAGTTGGTTTCGATGGCTTCACGACCGAGTAATTTGAGCTTAAATTTGTAAATTTCGTCGTCATCGAATATGGTATCAAGAGATACTTGGTCGCCTACTTTTAGGTTGTTGATATTGGGGTAGTTCCGCAGGGCGTAGAAGGCAGAAATGACATCTTGTAAGCCAGGTTGGAAGCTTATTTCGGTGGTTTCATTGTTTTCGATGTTGTGTATTTTTACTTTGTTATCGGTGTGATTAAAGTACATTTTGAGGTACTTGGTATATCCGCCCTCGTATATGTTTCGTATAAAGAGGCGGGGTTTTCCGTCGGTTATTCCGAAGTAGCTTTCATAGGTATCGTCTACCTTGAAGAAGAGGCGTGCGAGTCCGGTAGTGGATCCTTTTCCGGTGGCTCGGTATAATTTTTCACCATTATACATTTCTTCCCGTATGTATAGGGTGGCGATACTGGCGTTAAAAACGCCGTATTTTACTTTAAAACGTAGCCATTCTCCGCTTTTGAAGGGGAGATTGTTGTCGGTAGTTTGCGCGATTGCTGGGGTTGCTAAGAGGGCTATACCTATTAGTAAGAGTTTTTTTACGAATTTCATATTTTTTTGATGTTATTGTTATTGGATAGGGCAGCAATTAGTGTGCCATTTTTGTTAGGGGATAGTGAATAGGGGATAGTGAATAGGGGATAGTGAATAGTGAATAGGGGATAGTGAATAGGGGATAGTGAATAGGGGATAGTGGTTAGGGGATAGTGGTTAGGGGATTGGCAAATGAGAAAATGAAGAAAATGCAATGTTTTGGGGATTTTGTTGCGAATAATGCAAAGTGAGGGGAAGGGGGTGAAATGCTTGATATTCAGTGCTATAACGCTTATCCTTCGCTCACCTTTCGCTCACCCTTCGTTCTGCCTTCGCTCTGGCTTCGAGATGGCTCCAAGCTGGTTTCGGTACTGTTAGTGTGCTAAAAGGTTGATTGTTAGGGTTTTGTAATTTCTGCAAAAAAAGGGAGTTTGGGTAGGTGATTTTTGCATTATCCGCAATAAAAATGGGGAAAGGATGATTTTTTAATTAAATTGATTATCAATTATAAAACTCCTGCTTCCATTGGGTTAATAATTAACCTCAATGGAAGCTGGGTAGACTCTGTATGGGTCGAAATATTCGGTGCAGCTATCAATCATATCACGAAGGTTTGCTTTCACTTTTTTCCGATAGAGCTCTTTGCCGTTCACAATAATGGTTACGGGCTTTTTCATATCTACAAGTTCGTTGTTCAGATAAATGCGGAGTTTACCGCCCTTTGCATCGGTATAACTGCGGTTAAATCTCATCTCGATACCCCACTGCTTGTCTTTCTCAACAGCGGTATATTCCACCTCTTTGATATTAATTTTCACCACGTTATGGTGGATATTCATCTCATAGTAGGTGCGATTTTCAGAAGGAGAGCTCAAGACTTGTAGGTTGTAAAAGCCCGAACGATGGCGACCATCCATTTCATAGTCTTCCCAAAGAACCGTTTTTGGATATGGGTTGCGGACGAAATTCTTTAGCCAAGGGGTAGTGAGGTCATATTTAATATGATGTTGCATACCGGGCAAGAGGTTAATACGATGCACGAAAAGCGGTTGCTTGTCGGTATCAAGAGGGCGTTCCAACTGAGCAGTATCAAAGGCAATTTGGGTATAGTAAGTAAGGGTATTGCGATAGAAACCAGTGTCGTCGGCTCCTGTAAGGAATGAGAAGCCAATGTTAGCACAGTTTTCGACAGGTGCATTTTTGAGCGGTTCGCCACCTGCCATTGGGCCTGCTGCAGCCCAATAGTCGGCATAGAAGGAGGCAAGACGCTGACTGCCATATCCACCTTCGGATATACCGAAGACGTAGAGGCGGTTGGCATCAACATTCCCCTCGACCAATGCCTGCCGGATAAGTTTCTCCCAAGCAAACTGTTTGGCTACCTGCCACCAGCGATAGTAATCACCTTCGTTCGGAATCTGTGGAATGAAATAGAGTGAGGGAGCATCTTCAAATCTGTTGCCTAAGATAAGTCCGGTAGCCCATTCTTGTGCTTTGGGGCCAGAGCCGTGCAAGTAAAGGAAAAGGGGGAGTTTTCCCACCGCGTTTCCCTTTACACCATAGTAGTAGGGCATAATGGCATCTTTTTCTAAAGCTTCGGGCAAGTTCCAAGCAGATTTTACTCCCTTTTGTAGGTCTTCAGGCTTAGTGAGTTTCTGTTCTTGAAGTTCGCGGTTAGCCTCACACCATACCTCCCACACCATCTTTTGGTTTTTGGCAATATCTTTGTTCTTTATCTGTTGCTGTATATCGGTGGTATAAGTCTTGTTACGTTGAAAGGTAGCCTTGTTGTTTTGCTCATCATTCTGCTTTGTTTTGAGCGTTTCAAGGAAGTAGTCTTTAACTTTTTTCTGCAAGTTTTGTCCGTGCACATTATTGGTAATGGCAGAGAAAGCGAGCGTGATGCACACAGCTACGAAAAAAAGATTGATACGTTTCATAGTCTTATTTTATAATTTTGTATATTAGGGTTTAAGTATTTGAATGATTTAGCTTTGCGGGCAAAGGTAAGTATTTTCATAGGATTGTGCAACTGTTCTTGTTATAATGCTTGCTGATTGATTTTTTTTTTGTACTTTTGCGCCCTAAACTATCATATTAAGAAATGTTAAGACTTAAATTTTTCTTGTTTAGCTTGTTTTTGGCTGTGACTACTGCTGTGGCTCAGGTTCCGAACAACGGGGCTAACAATGTGGATATTACCACTGTGAATGTTGATAATTTGACAGATGGTCAAATTAGGACGGCTTGGGGGCGTGCGCAAGCTCAGGGCTATACCGTGGATCAGTTTGTGGCAATGGCTCGTGCTCGTGGTATGCAGGAACAACAGGCTATGAAACTGAAACAGCGTATCTTACAGCTGGGAAGTGCAACGGCTAAGACTTCGGCTTCGGACGCTGGCGATAAGCTGCGTAAACCTGCTGAAGAAGGTGATATTTTCGGTTATACAGGTAATGAAAAGAAAGAGCCTGCCGAGGCGAGAGCTAAAGCTGATAAGAAAAATGCTATTTTTGGATTGGATTTCTTCAAGAATCCTAAAATATCATTTACTCCTAACTTGAATATGCCTACCCCTGAGAACTACCAAGTGGGGCCTGGTGATGAACTGTTGGTAGAGGTGTGGGGCGCCACAGAAGGGAATTTTAAGCAAAAGGTAGATGCGGAAGGGAATATTTTCTTAAATGGGGTAGGTAGAATACACGTTTCGGGCTTGTCGTTCGGCGAGACAAAAGCGAAGATAAATGCTTTTTTGAAACGTATTTATTCGGGTATTTCGGCTCCTGATGGCAGCTACGCTAAGATTTATACAGGAGTGACCATTACCCAAGTGCGTACTGTGAAGGTGAATATCATTGGAGAGGTGGTAGTACCTGGTACTTACTCTCTTAGCTCTCTGTCGACTGTACTAAATGCGTTATACGCCTGCGGAGGGCCGTCGGAAAACGGTACTTTTAGAGATATAGCTCTTGTGCGCGGGGGTAAGAGAGTGGCTACTTTTGATATTTACGATTTCCTTATCAATGGTTCGGAAAAGGGGAATATAGGGTTACAGGATCAGGATGTGATTATTGTGTCACCTTACAAGAATCGTATATGGGTGGAAGGTCAGGTGAAACGAATGGGTATTTACGAGACTTTGGACAATGAATCATTGGCGAACTTGGTGACTTTCTTTGGTGGTTTTACCTCGGATGCCTTTACTGATATTTTAGTTTTAGACCGCGTTAAGGAGGCAAAACGGGAGGTAAAGGAAATTCGATTTGCCGATATATCAAAAATGAAGATGCAAAACGGCGACCGCCTAAAGGTGCAAGCTATTACCGATGAGTACCAAAACCGATTGAGTATAGGAGGTGCTGTGTATCAGCCAGGTGTGTACGAGTTTAAGGAAGGAATGACGGCTTTTGACCTTCTGAACAAGGCTAATGGGGTGAAAAAAGAAGCTTCACTAAACCGTGGGCTAATTTTCCGTACTGAAAATAGGGTGGATTATAAAACGCTTAGTTTCTCGGTAAAAGACCTTTTGGAGAAGAAGGACGATATTGTGCTGAAAGATAATGATAGTTTGTATATTTTCTATAAAGATTCGTTGCAGTTCAAGCGTTTTGTAAAGGTAGAAGGGGCTGTGAATAAGCCTCGAGAACTGGCGTATATGGAAGATATGACGGTGGAGGATGCGATAGCTTTGGCTGGAGGTCTTTCAAACGGTGCCGACCCTTCGGTAATAGAGGTGTTCAGAGAGCAGAATGATGGTAATTTTGAGAAGTTGAGCAGCGTGCTGAAAGTATCGGCGAATAATGAGCTGAAAGCGGAAGGCTCTTCTTTGACATTGCTGCCTAATGATATAGTTTCGGTGCGATATGTTAAGGGTTTTACTCCTATGCAAACGGTGTCGGTAATGGGTGAGGTACTTTACCCAGGTGTGTACAGCATTCAGAATAAGAGTGAACGCATATCAGACCTTTTGGAACGTGTGGGAGGTTTTACTCCTTATGCTTATAAAGCTGGTGCTACCTTGGTGCGCAAGAAAACTGATGAGGGTGAGATACAACAAGAGGACTTTTTAAATGAGTTGGTGAGCTTGGAGGGGGCTAATGATAGCACTCAATCACTGAAAAAAGCGGCTAACAAAACCAGTGAGTACCGTATAGGTATCGACCTAAATAAAATATTGAGAAATAAGCATAGTAAATATGACTTGCTGCTGAATGAAGGTGATATATTGCTAATACCTTCGGAAAAACAGACCGTAGAGATACGTGGGGAGGTATTAGCTCCCTCGTTGGTGCGCTACCAAAGTGGACAGTCATTACGCCGCTACATAGAGCAGGCTGGAGGTTTTAGCAATAGGGCTAAGAAGAGTTCTATTTACGTACTCTACGCTAATGGTGATATTAAGGCGACAAGAACTTCGTTGTTCTTTAACAACTATCCAAGTTTAGAGCCTGGTGCTATCATAATAGTGCCATCAAAACCTGAACGCCAACGTTTATCGACAGGTGAAACGGTAGGTATTATTTCGGCTATTACTACTATGGGAGTACTTATTTACAATGTATTAAAGAATTAATTATGGAAGAGACAACAAAGGTAACAACTGCTGTGCAAGACGATGAGATAGATTTGATAGCACTGATACAGAAGGTGTGGAGTGCGAGAAAATCAATAGCTATATTTACTTTAGTATTCCTGATTATAGGGATATTAGTAGCTGTTTTTTCGGCTAAGGAGTATACAGCTACTACTATAATGATACCTCAATCGGAAAGTAAAGGAGGTGGTGGTAGCTTAGGAGGATTGGCTGCTTTAGCGGGAATTAACATAGGTGGCGGCGGTGCTGAAGCCGTGCCCTTAACAAGCTATAGTAAGATTATAGAGAGTGTGCCTTTTAAAAAGAAATTGGTGCAAACGAAGCTTACTTTTGCCGATATACCACAGCAGGTTACTTATGAAGAGTATTGCAAACAATATACTAAACCGAGCGTTTTGGGACGTGTGATGGGTATCTTTGGCAGTAATAAGACTTCGGAAGATGTGGCTGTGCTTACTGATAGCACTATGATTATGAGCCTTAGCAGAGAAGAACGCGGTATACTGAATAGTATTGACAATCGGATTGACCTTAACTTGAATGAAAAGGAAGGGTATATAACCTTAACGTGTGTGATGCCAGAGGCTTTGCCTGCAGCCCAAATGCTACAAAGGGCGCAACAGCTACTACAAGAAACAGTAACAGATTTTAAATTGCAAAAGGCTAAAGAAGAGTACGACTTTGTACAACAACGCTGTGCCGAAGCCGAAAAAGATGCCAAAGAAAAACAATATGCCGTAGCACAATTTCAAGACCGCAACCGCGATTTGTTCAGCAACTTGCCTCAAACACGCTTGCAACAACTACAAGCTGAATACAACTTGGCTTTCAGCGTCTATAGTGAACTGGCTAAACAGTTAGAAACTAAACGCATTAAGCTGAAAGAAGACCAACCTATCTTCACTATTATTGAGCCTGTGAGCGTTCCTAATGAGCGTTCAAAACCTAAACGAGTGATGATAGTGGCTATTTGGGTTTTTGTGGGCTTGGTTATAGGAATAGGAAATGTGTTTTTGAAGGATTTTAGAAAACAATTAGCCAATAACAAAGCTCATACTGACAATTAGAATGTTAAGCGATTATATTATTTTTGATATGGACGGGGTGCTGTTGGACAGTGAGCCTATGCACCAACAACTTATATACGAAACTTTTCAGGAAAAAGGGATTCCTTTTGACAGGGCATATATTGAAACCCTTACCGGTATGTCGGCTTACCCTATGTGGGAAAAGGTAAAAGGTGATACTGGGCGCAGTGAGACTGTGGAAGAGCTGGTACAGTTTCATCGAGACTACTTTTTTAAGCGTTTGCCCGAAATACAAGTGTCCTTAGTACCTTATGTGAAAGAGGTGTTGGAAAAGTTTAAGACAGAAGGTAAGCACCTATCACTTGCTTCTTCTTCACCGCGTAGGCTGATAGATATATTCACTCAGCAAACGGGTATTGCCTCTTACTTTGAGGTAATAATGAGCGGTGATGATGTGCGGTACAGCAAGCCTAACCCCGAAATTTTCTTGAAAGTAGCTGAATGGTACCACTTGCCCTCAGCACAATTTACGGTGATTGAGGACAGTACTAACGGGGTAAAAGCTGCTAAAAGTGCCGGTATGCAGTGTATAGGTTTTGACAATCCGCTATCGGGAGGACAAGATTTGAGTGCTGCCGATAAGCGCATACAAACAATGAAAGAACTGTTATGAACAACCTACAACTTATAGAATGTGTAACAACAGCCAATAAGGATTACTTACAATCCTTATTGGCTGTTGGTTTTTATGGACTTGCCCTCAAAACTGAGTTGCTACCTTTAACTCAGGGGTTAGACTTTTCAAATTCTTCTACTCAAATTATCTGTTTAGAAGACGAAATGCCTGCTATAACCCAGCAAGGCATTACTATAGCCCATTTGGCAGCTGCGCACCAAGCGGGCAAACAACGTTTTTATAGTGCTATTAAAGGGTATGGTGGCTACCTACCTACTGAAAAGCTACTCACTTACTTCCAAGCCCAGCACCTTACAACAGGCATTAATCTTCTGGCTTTTGAGAGTGCTTATAATGAGGCGTTAAAATTAGCATCACATATTATTTTGTAACTTTTTTCTTTACTAAGACATTATTTGGCAGAGTATTGTTGTATCTTTGCAGCGTGAAACTAAAAAATAAGCAAAGATATGTATATTCGTTCTGTAAATATTCAAACAAATAGAACTATTGGCTATCCTTATGATACTGAAGCCATACGTTATGCTAAAAACATCAGCCTTGACCAGCGGGTAACCTTTATTGTAGGTGATAATGGGGTAGGAAAATCTACCCTTATAGAAACGATTGCTTGTAAATTGAATTTACCTCGTATTAATAGTATGTTGGGTTTTCAAGAAAAATCATTTGAACCTATTAGAGATCTTGTTGAAAATCTTGATGAATCTTTAGAAATTGATCTGATACAAGATCCTTCTGGTTTTTTCTTCCGTTCAGAGGACTTTGGTGATTATGTGTTAAATTCTAATGAAAGCTTTAAAAAGAATATGCTTTACACTTATGGGCAAAATCTTTCTTCTTTTTCTCATGGTCAGGCTTTTTTCCATATTTTCTTTCAAAAAATGAAGTGTAACGGACTTTTTATATTAGATGAACCCGAAAATGCAATGTCTCCTTTACATCAAATTGATATGATTTATCTTATCAAAAAGCACTTAGAAGATTTTGATTCTCAGTTTATTATCACAACCCATTCACCTATACTAATGGCAATGCCTGATGCAGTAATTTACCAAATTACCAAAAAAGAGATAAAAAAGACTCGTTTAGAAGAAGTAGACCATTATGTGTTTGCTAAAAACTTTCTTAATAACCCACGTGCTTTTTTTCGTGAGTTTGATGAAGTATATAAAGACTACAGCCTAAAAGAAGATACTGAAGGATGGCACAAATTTTTACAACGTTTTTAACCCCCTTTCATTATGGCAAGTAAAAAATACCTTCGTTTTCAATATATATTGGAGCTCCTAAAAAACAAAGGCGATAACGGAGCCTCTTTCGCCGAGATAAAAGCCTATATAGAACGCCGGTTCGACGACAAAGGCGACCCCTATAACTACGGAGAACGCACCTTTGAGCGCGATAAACAGAATATTACTTATGAGCGCAATATAAAATTAGACTACGACCGCAATCGCAATGTTTATACTGTAGATTGGGACGAGCTTGACGAACAACAAAACCAACAAATGGAAAGCGATTGGCTGCTCGAAGCCCTCCGCCAAAGTCCTTACCAAAAGCACTTTATGCACTTTCAGAAACGCCCTACACGCGGCTTTAACTGGCTGTACGGACTTATCTACGCTATCGAGAACCACCACCAGCTGCACTTCAGCTACCATAAGTTCCGCGAAGATACTCGCACCCCCCATACGGTACAGCCTTACGCCCTGAAAGAGTTTGATTACCATTGGTACTTGCTGGCACGCAACACCGCCAATGAGGCTGAAAAACCGCCAATGAGTGTCTTTGCCCTCGACCGTATAACTGACTTGGATATTCTGAAAAAGACTTTTACCCCTATGCCTTTTGATGTAGAAGCTCATTTTAAGAATGCCTTTGGTGTGATAGCCTTGCCCGAAGCCCCCCACGATATTACCCTGCGCTTTGACCGTCATCAGGGGAATTACGTAAAAGTACGCCCTCTGCACCCTACACAAGAAGTAGTAACTGACAACGCCCAAGAGCTGATAATACGCCTTAAGCTAACCCCTTCGTATGATTTCGACCAAAAACTACTGTCGTTAGGCAACCGCGTGCAAGTACTCTCGCCCCAATGGTATCGTGAGCATATAATGATGAGATTAAGGCAAGCGTTGGAAATGTATGACTAAGGCTTTTCTTTCAAAATCAAGGTTTTAGTTACATTTCACACATATATCTCCGCCCTTTTAAGAAAGAAACAATTTAATTATAGTCAAAAAGAAATGGTTTGCGAATTTATCAAACGGAAATTGAGAGTTA
>CAUREJ010000031.1:0-26282 GCA_963523735.1 uncultured Capnocytophaga sp. | reverse complement strand
GCTTGACTACTAAACTCTGAAACTTTTCTTTTGTTTGACGGTGCAAAGTTGCGGCAATTTTGCTTCTTGGGCAAATAGTTGTAACATACTGGACACAGCTGTAAAGCTAAAAAGGGCTAATGGCTTAATTATCAGTAGTGGTTAGTAAGTGGTGTACTGCTGCTGTTTTTTTAATATGTAGGATGTTACTGATTTTATAACTTGTGAAGTTAAGGGGCATTTTAACTTAGTTTTTTGGCAGCGAGCTGCCGGTTTTTGTCTCGCACAGATTCCACAGAACACACGGATGTTTCTTGATAAATAGTTATGAAAAAACGGATTAGCAGCTACCGCTGCTTGATTTGCAGGAGGAAGATTTGAGAAAGTTTAATGTGTATAGCCGTTGGTTTTCACCTATTAGAGGAATAAACAATTCATTTTTTCTATGTTTTTATAAGTTAAAAAAGTTACTTTTACAGTAAGATAATCTGTAAAAGCAACTTTTTATTTTTTTACTTGTTTGTCTTATTTTCCTCTCTACTTTTCCCCTCATACTCGTGTTTAATCTTGTATGCTTGAAATTTTAATTTGGTGCCAGATACAATATAGTTAGGGTCTTTGCTGTTTGAATAAATATAAGCTGTAGCTTCTCCCGTATTCTCTTCAAGAATATAATCATAGTAAAAGAAATCACCATATTCTGCTTTTAAATAGTTCATCATATCAGCATAACTTGACACTGCAGGTACTTTTATGAGATAGCTAACCTTGTTTTTCGTTTTATTAAACTCCTTGCTCTCTAAAATATCCTTAAAAGTATCTGGGAGCTTATAACCTGATTTTTCAAACTCTAAAGCTAAAATACGAGACAAACCATTTAAAGTATCTAATGTAAGATTAAACTCTGAATACTTTTGAGTTCCAGATAATGCTATACTCTTATCTATATTGTAGAGTTTCTTGTTCAAAAAATATTCCTTGTGCTTCTCTATATGTTCTTTTTCTTCTTCAGTAACTGCATAATTCTTATATATTTCAATTCCTGAAGTTACTATTGGTGCTACTACATAACCAGTTACTTTCCCAATAACTTCACCTACTTCGGCTGTTGTTTTGGCAGTGTCATTGCAACTCACAAAAGCAAAAGCTAAGAAAGGCAAAAATACTATTTTTCTCATAATCTACTATTTAATAGATACATTGACCCTTCTGTTTTCTTCTCTACCTTTGTAAAGAGTACCATACTGACTCTCACCATACCATTTTGTTTCTACTTTATCAGCAGGGATACCTTCGGCAATAAGGCTGTTTTTGATGGTTTCGGCACGGCGTTCTGAAAGATGATCATTGAGTTTATCGGTGCCTAAATCGCAGGTATAGCCCTCTATTAAAAGAACTGCCTCCTTATTAGTTTGTAGGTAAGTTTTAGCAAATTCTTTTAGCAAATCTTGCGCTTCTTGTTTTAAAACATAAGAGCCTTTTTCAAACAACATACCAATTGAAGGGATAGCTATTTGAGCACTCTTATTTTCCTCTGCATTTTTTAGATTTTCTTCCATTTGGCGTTTAAAAGACTCTATGTTATCTATAGTGCCTCCTACATCAGTAAGTGGACTATTGACAGCTAAAGAAGTTTGCCAATTGAAGGTAGGTTCATTAGGTGTAGTAGCTGTTATATTATCATCTGCTTCTCCAGCCCCTTTATAATTATTAGGAATAATTGGTTTTTTAACATTTTGCTGACTATTATAGTACCAATAACCACCGCCTCCTAATAAAGCAGCGGCTATTAAAGCACCTGCTATTATTCCACCTTTATTTTTGCGATTACAATTCGCACATACAAACCCTTGAGGAGTTTGTTTTCCCTTTGATACCTGCTCATCTGGTATCATTTTAGAGCATTTGATGCATTTTTCTGACATAGTTTAGTTATTTAAAAAATTCTACTTAAAAATGATTCTTTTTTAATTGCACAGGGTTCAAATTCTATCCCTGTAAAATGATTCTCTCTAATAAACTCTACAAAACTTGCTGTTGCAAAAATTGCAGTGTACATTTCAGGAATTTTAAACATACTTGCCTCTATTTCATTAGGATAAAAAACGTATTTTGAAATCCACATTATTTCTCCGTTAGAAAAATAATCAATCTTAGATTGTTTTTTATTAAGTATCCCTTTGATAGAAAGACAAGAATTCATAATGTAGTACAATTCATTTTCTATCTTAATAGGAAGAAATTCTATACCTTCTAAATTGAGTTTTTCTTGTAGTTTATGATATACTTTTAAACTGCATAAAGGCATTGTTCCTAACAGGAAAGGGAAATCACAAATAAGTTCTCCTTCTTCTCGGTACCATTTTGCCTCTGCTTCTTTCCATCCATTAGATAATTGTGTTCCAAAGTTTTCCTCTAAAAGAGATAAAATTTTATCATCTTCAATTAATGGTTCAGCACAATCTATATCTTGTTTTTTTAGTAAAAAAACACTCATAATTCTATCGTTTTATATTTTTAAAAGAGCTCCAAAGTCTATTTACATAATGTTTGTCTTTTGATAAAAGCTGTATATTTCCTTTATACAAGTCGATTTTTATATTATCAAGAGCTTCTTCAACTCCTTTTTTACCTGCTTTTTTATAAGCTTCTGAAATCTTTTGATAAATTATTTCGTCATATTGTCTAATATGATTTCCGTGAAGGCTCCCTTTAAAAATGCTTTGAGGATGCATTGGTAAAAGAATACCATTACGAGCATCATTTATGTCAATACTACATTTATCTAATATTTTTCTTGTTCCTTTAGCAGTTGGGCTATTCCCTGCTACTATATGATGAGCTTGAATTCCTTTTTCTCCTAATTTTCTACTTAATACTTTTTCTTTTAGTATAGTCCTTTTCTCTTTACTACTCATAAAAGACATCATATTTTTTAGTAAAACAGTTCCACTTGCAGACTTCCATAAATCTTGTTTTTTAATAGATACAGAGTTACGGGCATATCGAGATTGTGAAATAAATTGATTATCAAACTTCTTGGCTAAACGCTCTGTAAAAATGTGTAGTTTTGAATTGATCCATACTTTATCAAGGATTTGTACACACTGCTTTTCAATAACCCCACTACTATTTTTTACTAGGGTCACTACTTGCCCAAAAACCTTGTTTTTAGTAAAATGTATAGCTGATTTGCCTGCTTGCCGGGCAATAGTACTGAGTTTGGCAAAACTTTTTCTAATAGGAGATGTTTTAGGGATTTTTATATTGACTACAGCACCAGCTACAATGGTGCCAGCTGTTAGTAACATTCCATTCTTGTCTTTTTTTATAACAGCTTCAGTCATATCAATAACATCTTGTCCGTCAATATTTTTTAGTATATTTTTGCCTGCTGTTTTTAACCCTTGTTTTGCACTTGTTTTTACAGCTTCTTTTGCAGTAGCTTTTCCTACTTCAGTAGCAGCCTTAGCACTATTTGCATAACCTACAGTTAAAGCTGAAGCTATATTCACTCCATTATCTAATAATTCTGCATTTCGTTCTGCCTTTATTTGTGCTATTCGTTCTTTATCGCCATCTGCATTTTTAATTTCTATTTCAGAATGAACAACTGCTACCCCTGCATCTGCTACATTTATTACTACAACTGTTGCTACAGCAGCTATAGCTACAGGAGCAGCTGCTACTGCCGCTACAACTATTAAAGCAGAGCTAGTATAATTGACAATACTATTCCAAGTGTCTTTGTGCTTTTTATAGAATTCATTAGCCTTATCTATGGTTGTAATTCCTTTTTCTCTATCTTCAGCACTTGTCCATACGCCATTTTTGGTAGGGAACCCATTATTATCTAATTCGCCCTCATAAAGATCACCATTTTCAAAGAGGATACTTGCTTTTTTAGGGAATTTGGTAGAGCCGTCCCAATTAGCTGTAATAGCAATTGTTTCTTTACCTTCTTTTAAGAAAAGAGTTCCATCACCTTTTATTTTACCATCTCTGAACTCTCCTTGATACCTATTACCATCTTTAAAAGTAAAGACTCCTAACCCATTAAATTTACCATCGACAAACTCACCATCGTAGGCATTGCCGTTGTTGAAATGGTAATAACCTATGCCATATTTTTGGTTTTCGACAAAATCACCTTCGTAATAATCGCCATTTGGGTAGGTTATCTTGCCGTGTCCGTTCATCCAACCTTCTTCCCAATTACCAAAGTAAGTGTAATCTTTACAGGTGTATTTTCCTAAACTATCTTGCTGTCCGTTTTTCCAATGTCCGTCATATACTTCTCCTGTATGGTAATTATAACGTCCTTCTCCGTTGTACTGGTTATCTTTCCAGCCTCCCATATAGGTATCACCATTCTTCAGCGTAATATCACCATAGCCATTCATTTTGCCACTTTTCCAACTGCCAGAATAAAAAGTAGAATCGGACAAAAGCATATAACCTACCCCATTTAAGCTATCATTTTTAAAATCGCCTTCTAAAAGAACATAAGGTGTTTTGCAGAGTCCGTAGCCATTTAGTTTTCCTTGAGAAAATTCGCCTATAATAGTATCGGTAGCAGAAGTAAAAGAGCCTTCACCTTGCCATTTGCCTTTGTCCCAATTACCGCGATATTGACTACCCGAAAAATATTTTAGTTCTCCATATCCTTGAGGTAAATTATTGCGTAATAGACCCTTATAAATACCATTAGTTGTAGTGAGAGTAGTGTCAGCTTCAAATATTTTGTTGTCTTTCCAAATACCTGAAACTATTTTTCCGTTTTCTTTATAGTTGGTTCCTTTTCCGGAGCGCATTCCGCTTTGCCACTCACCTCTGTAAGATAGTTTTCCATTTTTGTAATAAGAGAGATAGCCGTTGGGCTGACTTTCTAAAAATTCGCCTATATAGATATCATTAGAATATACCCAAACTCCAAAACCAACAAATTTTTCTTCTATGACACTGCCTATATATTTACTATCACCGCTTAGTACAATATCTTCTTGAGAAATAGCACCATAATAGGCTTCTATGGTTTTTGAACTTATTTGTTGTCCATTATAATAAGCAGAGAGCGTGCCTTTTCCATTAATTACATTTTCAAAAACACCTCCTTCCCAATGATAAGAAAGACTATCATTAGGCTGAGTGAGTAGTAAATAATTGTTATCGGTGGTTATCCACTTTTTCTCAATACTTATTTTCTTGCTGCACGAAAGCAAACTACAAGTAAGGGCTAATAGTATAAATATATACTTTTTCATAGGTTGTTGATTTTTAAGAGGCAAAAGTACCATTTGTTTTTTAGTTTTTCCTAATATATTGTTAATTTTAACATATTAGAGTTGTGTAGTCTTCTCTTTTCTGGCTGCAAAATTACACTCTCACTACGCCAAAAAGCGTCGGTGATACAAATTATTTTACTTATAAGCACAAAAAAAGCGAGGTGCATTCCTAATTTGCTGATACTCGAAAGCCCGACCAAAGGCTATGTCAATAGCAAAAAGGAATGCCCACGCTTATAACGTAGGCATTTCCACTTCATTTTCCTTTTTGACAGTTTGAAAAAAAATTGGTCGTATTTTCGAGTATCCGGAAAATGTTAAGCGAAACGCAATGTAAAATCAATTAATAAATGTGCTTTGTATTCCTATAATCTTATAATCTGTTCTTTTATTATTATACTGTGTAATTATAGGGCAAAGATACTACTATTTTTTGAATTACAAAACGTTTTCTTAAAAATATTAACACTTTAACATTTTGGTCGTTTTCTGGGGGCAAAAATAAGGGCTTTGTATGCCAAAAAGCGTCAGTGTTTGTGATTTTTTTATAGGGGAGGTTCAATTGACATTTTTTTGGGGGGTAGGGAAGAATGAGGGGAATGTGGAAAAGTGGTGTTTCTGCCTTTGGGGTGAAAAATAGAAAAATATACTATTTTTGGACGGTTTGGCAGAAAAGGGAGGTTGGGGATTCGTAGGCTTATCCTTCGCTTATAGTTCGCTTATAGTTCGCTCATAGTTCGCTTAGAGCTTAAACAGAAAAATTTTCTGTTTCGGGTATGGTGGGTTTTCGGTCATAGTTCGTTATGAGTGTACGGGTTGGAGGTTGTGTAAAAAGGTTTGTTTTGTGAGGGCGAATTGCCATTCGCCCCTACAATGGAACCAAAAGTTATTGATTATTAGCTCAATGATTTTGCTAAAGTCTTGGATTTTGTTAAAAGGTGTAGTACAATCATACTTTTGAAGACTTTATGGGCAGTAAACTGCTGTTTTAAGCCTCGCACGGATTGGCAGCTAAAGCTGCTGGATTTTGACGGAGCAGGATTAATGTGTGTGGGGTTGCCTTGCTAGAAATGGCGAAATGTTACTTATTAATTGTTAATTGTAAATTATTTCGTACCTTTGCCGAAAATAAGAATACTCTATCTGTTTTTAAAATGAAAATACTTTACCTTCACGGACTTGATAGCACGCTGCAAGATGACCGCCGGACGGTGCTGGCTTTGTACGGACAAATATTCGCCCCTGAAGTGGACTACCGTAACAGTCCTAACTTGCTGGAGGCTCTTGCAAGTGAATATGCTGATATTGATGCTATTATAGGCTCGAGCGCGGGGGGATTGGTGGGCTACTACTTGGCTCAGAAATTGCTGAAACCTTGCTTGCTGTTTAACCCTGCTCTTACTTACCAAAAGGAGGTGCCTACTGAGGTGCAGCCTAACCGCTACTACGCTGCTTATATGCAGGTGGTTATCGGTCTGCAAGATGCGGTTATAGACCCTTGGCAATCACTCGATGCGCTGAAAAATAACTTACAGCTGCACCAACCTGCGGAAATACACTTGATTAACAATATGGCGCACAGCTATCCTATAACTATTTTTGAGCAGGAGGTGAGGAAATTCTTTCATAAAATAACGCTTAATAAATAAATTTATACATATATGTATCCATTAAGAAGAAACCGACGTTTGCGTGTAAATGGTAGTATACGCAGCCTTGTACAGGAAACTATTCTAACTCCTAATGACTTTATGGTGCCTCTTTTTGTTGTAGAAGGCAAAGAGGTGAAAGACCCTATACTTTCAATGCCTAATTATTACCGCTATAGTCTTGATACTTTGGCTAAAGAAGTGAAAGAACTGTGGAATTTGGGGCTTAAATCGGTGCTCTTATTCGTAAAGGTGCCTGATGCGCTAAAAGATAACAAAGGGACTGAGGCTATTAACCCTGATGGACTGATGCAAAGGGCTATTAAGGTGGTTAAAGAGGTGGCTCCGGAGATGATAGTGATGACGGATGTGGCGCTTGACCCTTATTCTGTTTACGGTCACGATGGGATTATAGAACGTGGTATGGTGCTGAACGACCCTACAGTGGAGGCTCTTTGCCAAATGGCGCTTTCACACGCTCGGGCTGGTGCTGATTTTGTTGCCCCCAGCGATATGATGGACGGTAGGATACAGGCGATACGCGAAACGCTTGAAGATAACAATTTTGAGAATGTGGGTATTATGGCTTATAGCGCTAAATACGCATCGGCTTTCTACGGTCCTTTCCGCGATGCTTTGGACAGTGCGCCTGTAAGTCAGACGGATATTCCTAAGGATAAGAAGACGTATCAGATGGATCCGCATAACCGTATTGAAGCCCTCCGAGAGACCAGAATGGATATAGAAGAGGGTGCTGATATAGTGATGGTAAAACCAGGGTTGCCTTACCTTGACATTGTACGTGAGGTTAAAAATATGAGCGAAGTGCCTGTGGCAGTATACCAAGTATCGGGTGAATATGCGATGCTGAAAGCGGCGGCTGCTAATGGTTGGTTAGACCACGATGCGGTAATGATGGAACAGCTTGTAAGTATTAAGCGCGCTGGTGCTGACCTGATAGCAACCTACTTTGCCAAAGAAGCGACTAAATTATTGTAATATCACTAAAAACTAATAAAACATCGATTTCTAAATGAAAAAACACTTTTTAACACTGGCTTCCATAGCTCTTTTAACGGCTTGTGGGGGTAATACTAATAAGAATAACAATAGTACTGCCGAAAATAACAGTACACAAGCCTCGACACCTGAACAAACTTCAGCCCCAGCTACTTCGGAGCCTGATTTTCCTGACTGGCAGAACTACAAAGGTGTGAACCCTATAACTATTACTCCGCCTTTAGCCGATACGCCTGATGCTGCTTTGGCTGCCAAAGGGGAAGAGATATTTAACAGCTATTGCACTACTTGTCACCGTCCTAAAAAGCGACTTACGGGTCCTGCAATGGTAGGCTTATTGGAACGCCGGACGCCTGAATGGGTGATGAATATGATACTTGTGCCGGACAAAATGGAGAAGGAAGACCCTATTGCTAAAAAAATGGTAGAAGAGTACAAAACCTTAATGCTGAACCAACGCCTTACGGAACAACAAGCGCGTGAGGTATTAGAGTACTTACGTACAATAAAATGATGCAATAAAAATAAAAAAGAGAGGCTGTTCAGGGATAACCGAACAGCCTTTACTGCATTAAAAAACTAACTAAATCGTACTGTAAAGAGTAAATAACAACTATTAAAAACACTAAAAAACAAAGCTCTTTACAGCAAATTTAAAATGAAATATAAAAACACTACTATTATATTCCTTTCAAACCACGGTGCAAAGATATGTATTATTTTGAACGTGTCCAAATAATATGAATAAAAAATATTTATCTTATTGTTATTTGAATTTTATTTATTACCTTTGCAACAGCAAACAGCACTAAAAAATACGGCTAATAAGCTAATTGTAATAACGACTAAAAACTAAAGAACAATGAATATTATCATCGCCATTGATGGTTACTCTTCAACAGGAAAAAGTACCACCGCCAAAGCTGTAGCCAAAGCACTTGGCTACGTATATATTGATACAGGTGCAATGTATCGCGCTGTAACTTATTTAGCCTTAGAAAAGGGGTATGCCTCTACCTCAGGCATCGAAGTAAAATCTTTGATGAAAGCCCTCCGGCAGTCTGAAATAAAATTTGTTTATAACCCTGACTTAGGGTTCTCGGAAATATACCTTAACGGCAAGAATATTGAAAACGAAATACGTGGTATAGAAATAGCTAACTGGGTAAGCGAAGTGGCTAAACAGCCCGAAGTACGTACTTACTTGGTGAATCTGCAACGCAAAATGGGTGAACAGAAAGGTATTGTAATGGACGGTAGGGATATAGGAACGACTGTATTCCCTAATGCTGAACTCAAAATATTTATGACTGCCAGTGAGCAGGTGCGTGCCGAAAGACGCTATAAAGAGCTTCAAGACAAAGGGGATAACTCTTCGTTTGAAGAGGTACTTGCTAATATACAACATCGTGACCATATAGATACGACCCGAAAAGAATCGCCTTTGCGCAAAGCCGACGACGCTATAGTGATAGATAACACTCACCTTACTATTGAACAACAAGTGGAAAAAATCTTAGCTCTTGTTAATTGATAATTAATTTGTACCTTTGCGCCCTAAATAAAGAAGAAAAAACTACGAAAGACTATGTGTGATTCTCAACATAATTGCAGTTGTAACGCCAACGAAACACGCCATAACTGGACAAAAGAAGAGGTGATGGCTATCTATAACAAACCTTTAATGGACTTGCTGTACGAGGCAGCTACCCTTCACCGCAAATACCACGACCCTAACTCGGTACAGGTTTCGACCCTGCTTTCTATCAAAACAGGGGGCTGCTCGGAAGATTGTGCTTACTGTCCGCAATCGGCTCGTTATGAAACAGAAGTTAAGATAGAAAATGCGGATATGATGAGTGTTACACACGTTAAAGCGCAAGCCCTAAGGGCTAAATCGGCAGGAGCCTCACGTGTGTGTATGGGGGCTGCTTGGCGCAATGTGAAAGATGGGCCTGAGTTTGAACAGGTGCTGGAAATGGTGCGTACTATCAACAAACTTGATATGGAGGTGTGCTGTACCCTTGGTATGCTTACCGAAAATCAAGCGCAACGCTTAGCCGAAGCTGGTTTGTACGCCTATAATCACAACCTTGATACCTCGGAAGAGTACTATAAAGAAATTATATCGACACGCAGCTATGATGACCGCCTCAAAACGATTGATAACGTTCGAAAGACTAATATCACCGTGTGTAGTGGGGGTATTATAGGTATGGGCGAATCGTTAGAAGACCGTGCGAGTATGCTGGTAGCCCTTTCGACTTTGAATCCGCAACCTGAATCGGTGCCTATTAACGCCTTAGTGCCGGTAGAGGGGACTCCTTTAGAAGATGCTGAGCCTGTAGATATTTTTGAAATGGTACGTATGGTAGCCACCGCACGTATCGTGATGCCACAGTCACAAGTACGCCTTTCGGCAGGACGTACCCAGATGAGCCAAGAAGGGCAAGCTTTGTGTTTCTTTGCAGGGGCTAACTCTATCTTTGCGGGTGATAAACTCCTTACTACTCCTAACCCTGATATTAATGAGGATATGCGTATGCTTGGTGTGTTGGGTATGCGCATTCAGAAACCTTTTGAAACTCACCCTCAGCCCCAAACTGTTGAGGCAGCGGACTCTCAGTACCATTCCTTAGGCGAAAATCCTAAATGGACACGTCCTAACCACAAAATTGAAAGGAATGAAGAGAAGAAGCGTGTAAAATTGGCTAATTAGCTAATGGTAGTATGAATCCTGAAATCCTTAAAGAAATTATTACTACCCCTATGCCTTATGGCAAATACAAGGGTACTATGATAGCCGATTTGCCCTCTTATTACTTGGAGTGGTTCAGCACACAAGGGTTCCCTAAAGGGAAATTGGGAATGCTCTTGGCTACTGCTTTTGAGATAAAGACTAATGGGCTGCAAGAGATTATCGATAAATTAAAAGGATTAGCGAATGTTAATTCTTAATTGTCAATTGTTTAAATATGTTACTAAAGAAAGTTAATGGGAAGCAACCTACCTTTGGGGAAGGTTGCTTTTTTGCTGAAAATGCCACTCTTACTGGCGATGTGCAATTAGGAGATAACTGCACTGTATGGTATAATGCTGTTATACGCGGCGATGTGAATACTATTCGGATAGGTGATAACACTAATATTCAAGATGGGGTGGTTATTCACGGTACTTACGAGCTGCACCCTACTACCATAGGTAGTAATGTATCGGTAGGGCATAATGCTATAGTACACGGCTGTACTATTGAAGATAATGTGCTTATTGGTATGGGAAGTATTGTAATGGACGGCTGTGTGGTAGAAGAAGGGAGTATCATAGCTGCAGGAGCAGTAGTAGCCCCTAATACACGTGTGGAAAGCGGTAGCCTTTACGCAGGAGTGCCTGCTAAGAAGATAAAAGATGTTACAGAAGCCCAGCGCGCAATGATTGAACGTACAGCGGCTAACTACCCCAAATACGCCAGCTGGATAGAAGAATAGCGACTAAAAAGGGTAGTTTATACCAAAGTTGAACACTGTATCACTTATTTTAAAATTCTTTATCCAACGGCTTCCTGTAGGCTCGGAAGGATCGTAGGTAGGGATACCCATATCTAACCGAATTACAAAGAAATTAAAGTCATAACGCAGCCCTAAGCCGGTACTAAGCCCCACATCTTTTAAGGAAGAAAGATTGGTGAACTTATAATTGTCAAAAACAGCATCGTTGGCTACGTTCCATATATTACCTACATCGGTGAATAGGGCTCCTTTAAAAGCACCTATAATGGGGAAACGATATTCTAAATTCAAGGTAATCTTCATATTTGCCTCATTGTAATCCAATATCGACTCATTTGCCCCTGGTCCTAAACGATACGCCTTCCACCCCCTATTGTCGGTAGTACCTCCTGCAAAGTAACTTTGTGAGAAAGGTATGTTATTTGAATTGCCATAAGGTATGGCTATTCCGAAAAATGACCTAAAGGCAATGGAACTGTCTCGCCCTATAGGCCAGTGATTGATAAAGTCGAGTTCAGTTTTTGCGTATTGGGCATATTCTACCCCGAAAATCTTATTCTTATTGTTTTCATCTGTTTTTACAATACTGCTATTGGCAGTGGCTAAGAGGTTCAGCAAGCCTCCAGCGGTTTCGGCTTTGATACGTAACTGAGAGAAATCACGCTCAAAAAACTGTGATTTGCTATTGATAATATAGGTGAAACTGGTAGCAATAATAAAGTCATTCTTCGTAAGGCGCTGGTAGCGTTGTAATATGCCTAACAGGGGTACAGCATCTTCTTCTCTAAGCGCTATTCTCTGCTTCATTATATCTTCTACAAACTTAAAAGTTCCTTCATTAGGGGTTAAATTCCCTTTACTATCGACATAATTACTGTTTAAGCTGTATTTTCTCGCAATATCGTTTAGTCGTTCGTAGGTGCTTTGGTAAACGTTATAAAAGTTATTAGGGTTAATGTTATTTACATATTGTAAGTTTATTAAGTCAAAGATTACTTTGTTTTTTTGGTTTCGAGGGTTCCATATATAACGCAATATGCCCGAGGTGGTACGCTTATCAAGTCCTATGTTAGTTTGATAGTTCATACCCCCTTGCAATATAGTTTGCGGGGTCATATAATAAGGGATCAGTTTTCGGGTATTTAGGGGGAAAAGGATAGAAGGGAATATAAAACGGATATCACCACTAACTTCTGATGTGTTAAAGAAGCGAGTGTCCTTCAAGGTAGGTTGTGATGAAAAGGTACCTTGTAAGTTTAGTTCTAAGGTCTCGGCTCCGCCGAACAGATTACGCGCGCTGAATGAAGTACCGAGCCCAATACCTATGGCTTCAATTTCTGAACGCTTAATTTCATTGGTAAGTCGTAAAGAGAATTTATCTAAGGGTGATAGGTAGATGTTAGCGTCGAGCTTGTTAAACAGGCTATCTTTAGGAGGGTATTTGAACTCCATATTGGGGTAGCGGAATACACGTAAATTATTAAACTGTCGATAGGTGTTACTGCGCTCTAAATCGGAATATATTTGCCCAGATTTTAAACTTGTGGCGTGTGACAGCACCCTAGGGCGATAGCGCAATTTACCTTTGTAATAAATCACCATATTTTGGTATTGCAATGAGTCCAAGGTGCTTTTATCCATTCCATTCTCATAATCGGTGTAGAGGCGTACTTTGTTAATGCGGTGTATCTTGTATTTTTTAGTAGTAATGATATCGCCATCACGTTCAATAAGGTCGCCAATATCGGTAGTAACTTGTAGTAGGGGGTCTTTTTTGGCTGCTACCGTATCACGTACTATCTCGAAATTGATAGAACTTTGCTGGAAAGTGTAAAAGCCATTATTGCGGAAGAGTTCATAAAGGCGAGAACGTTCGGCAGTGAAGTCGGTAAGTTGGTAAGGTTTTTTTGTTTTCAGCAGAGATTTGTTAATGTTTAGCTTGTAGACGGAGTCTATTTCGGGTGAAGTAATACGTGTTTTGAGGCTGTCCAACACATACTGTTGTCCGGAGGTAATATAGTACTTCACTTCAGCGAAGCGATTTCCTTTTTTAGGGAGCATAAAAATACTATCGGTTACTTTGGTGTTAAAATAACCTATGCTGCGGTAATAAGCACCTAATTGTTTAGTTGTGCGACGTACTTTGGCAGTGTCCAATATTACGGGAGCTTCGCCTATGCGCTGTAGTTGACGGTCAATACCCGATACCAAGAAAGATTTCTGAAGCCTGCCAACTTGTTTTTCGGATAATAATTTTTTGAGGAAGTTATGCCACTTAGGGTGGTTGTTAATCCAAAGGGCAAATTTTTCTTCGGCTTGCGGATTGGCTAAGTTATAGATGTACAAGCTTAGTGGTTCGCCTAAAATGTAAGAATTAGGTTTTTGTATTGCAAAATTGTTTACCTTTGCATCGTCGGTAGTTACGCCGTTTACCTGTATGGTGTTTTCTTTAAGCAGATAACGCCCTTCGGGTACGTATTTAGTAGCATTACAAGCCACTGCTAATGCTATTAATATGCTGATAACAAATATTTTATAAAGATAGTGTTTCACGAGTTTTTATTTTAGGGCTCAAAATTACAAATAATTTTATGCTTAGCAAAAATCAGATAAAATTAATTCAGAAATTACAACAAAAAAAATACCGCAGTCAGCTAGGTCTGTTTGTGGTAGAAGGTAAGAAAAGCATTACTGAATTTCTTCTTTCAGGCTATCAAGCCGAACTTATAGCTGCTACCACTCCGTTTAGTGCCGAGTTGTCCGAACAACCATTTATACCTATTTCTGCCGAAGAATTAAAGAAAAACAGCAGTTTGCAAAACCCTGATGATGGGATTGCTATCTTCCGCCAACAGTCACTACAAACCATACCTACTAAGGGAATCCTCCTTGCGTTGGACAATGTGCAAGACCCCGGTAATCTTGGTACTATTATTCGTCTTGCCGACTGGTTTGGCATTGAAACGCTGCTGTGCAACACCCATACCGTGGATTGTTACAACCCTAAAGTAGTACAAGCCTCGATGGGGTCGTTAGCTCGTGTAAGCGTACATTATTTGCCTTTAGCCGACTTTTTGGCTTCTTGCCCGCTGCCTAAATATGCTACTATCCTGCACGGCAGCAATCTTTATACTACTCATTTTCCTTCCGATTGTGTGATTGTTATGGGCAATGAAGCTAATGGCATTGGTGAGGAAATACAACAACTATGTAATCAGGCTATAACTATACCCCAATTTAGTCGTCACCAACGTACTGAAAGCCTTAATGTAGCTACTGCTACAGCAATAATATTAAGCCAAGTGGTAGCAAATAACTAATTGGGTAAACGAAAGATATTACAAAATAAAAGCTGCTGAGCCTCCCCGCTCAGCAGCTTTTTAATTGAGGAATAAATCCTCTTCTGAAAGTGATAATGATTTATTCATTACTTAGCAAGTATTTCAATATCCACTTGTAGTACACCTTTGTTTTTATCATCGGTAATGCTCATAAAAGCGCGTTTGCTGAGGTCTAATTCTCTTCCTTTTACAAAAGGACCTCTATCGGTGACTGTTACTACTATCTGCTTGCCATTAGCTCGATTAGTTACCCTTAGCTGAGTGCCAAAGGGCAAAGAGGGGTGCGCTGTAGTAAGGTTGTTATTGTTGAACACCGCTCCACTGGCAGTTTTACGCCCATTAAATTTGTCGTGGTAATAACTTGCAGCTACATTACTTTTAAAAGTACCAGCCTTTACCGAGCTATTTGCAGAAGCCTTTACTGTGTGCTTAGCAGTATGTTGGCTTTTGGTATAGCGTTTATGGGTAGTGCCGCAGGACTGTAATAACAGCAGCAGCACGGCTGTTAAAGCGAATGTTTTTAAGTGTTTTATTGTCATACTTTTTTTCATTTGTTAGCCTACTTTCAGTACCCAGAGCTTAGCGTTAAAAAACTCTGGTCGGCGTAGTAAGCCAAGGATTCTGTTGCCAGCAGCACCTCGTGAAACATATACATTTTCAATATAGATATATGTCATATTATTATTTGGATGAGTGAAAATATCGGCTTTAATTCCCAAATTGCTAATACTTTCTTTCATCAGTAAAGCCCCTTGTCGGTTTTTGTACACGCCCGCTATTACATAATAGCCTTCGGGTACGCCCGCAGCTGCTGATATTTTGTCTTCTACTAATAAAATACGTTCATTAAGCACATTCTGAACGGTTTCTTCAGTACTGCTACTTATTTGAGCTTGTACTTTTGTAATACTAACGGCTTGCAAAAGCAAACCAACGCTAAGCCCAAGGGCTATTCGGTAGATTTTGTTCATAAATTGACTTTGGTATTTTTGATTATTTCCAGTGCAAAGGTATGAACTATTTTTTAAACATACAAGAAAAATATAAAAAAAAAAATAAAGGACTGTTAAAAACAGTAGCTTAACAGTCCTTTAAAAGTCTAAAAATATTAAAATATGTAAAATTATTTTCCTACTTTCAGTACCCAAACTTTTGAGTTATAGAACTCGGGTTTGCGCAGTAAGTTTATCATAGCTTCACCCGCTTCACCACGAGTAGGGAAAGGTTTCTCGATATAAATATAAGTCATCAAGTTTTCAGGGTGTTTGAAAGTAAAGGCAGAGATGCCCATTTGTTTAATTCTGTTCAGCATATCAAAAGCACCTTTAGGGTTTTTGTACACCCCAACAACCACATAGTGTCCTTCAGGGATTCCTAAGCCAGCTATATTATCTACAACCAAGCTCATACGGTCATCTAATTGCTGCGTTACCGTTTTCTTCTTAGGAGGCGCAGGAGGAGGTGGTGTAGGAGGAGTGGTAGGGGTAGCTACCGCTGGTTTAGGTTCTGGTGGTGTAGGCGCAGGCGTTGGTGCAGGTGGTGGGGTAGGGGCAGGTGGTGTTGGTTTAGGTTTCTTAATATGGTGTTTGCCGCCAAATTGGTATGATAGCATTATATCATAACTACCCCCTAATTCGGCAACATAGTTAGCTATGCTTTGTTCATAACCAAAACCAATACTAAATTGATTACTTATATTAAAGCCTAATCCGCCGAAAGCACCATACTTTTGGTCGTAGCCCGCATAAGCCCAACCCATTTTAGCATCGAGCATTACGTTTGCGCCCAACTGGAAGTTGTCCTTACTTTTTCTTCCTTTAATTAATGCGCTGAACACAGCATCTTCTAAAAAGTCACTATTACTATCTAAATAACGGCGGTACATACCGTGAATGGTGAATGATTTTTCATTAAAAGGCACCGCCATTTCACCAGAAGAGAAAGCGTAGTCTAGCAAGTTTTCGGCAGTAACCCCAAAGTGCAAAGCACCGAAATTAATATCGAAACCAGGTTGTATGTTAATAATACTTGCACCTTTGGCATTCTCAATTAAAGGGTCGTTCACATTGGTACGTACTTTACTTTTATCAATACCGCTACGGGCAAAGACAGCATTAATACCCAAGCGGAGGAAATTATCATCGGAAATTTCTACTTGGTGTATATAGTTACCTAGTACCCCTGTATTGGCAAATATAGAAGCTGTGCGTTGGAACACCATTGCGTGAAACATATTGTTACCATCGTCCAACACATTTTTTTTACCAGCATCGCCTCCCCACTTTTTGCCGTACGACAAGCCAAAGGTATTGAATTTATCTTCCTTAAAGCCCATCCATTGGTTGCGATGAAAGAAAGTTATCTGCTGTTCATTTTTGCCAAAAATAGGAAAAGCAGGGTTCATTAGGTAAGTGTTGTACTTCACAGCTGTGTGCCCAGGCAACTCATACGGCAAGTAATTACCATCGGATTGCCCCCATAGGCTATGGCTTCCTAAAGCCCACCCAATTGTTAATATGTATAGTATTTTTTTCATTAGTATGCTATTTTAGTAAGGTAACCACTCCTTTCTGCTTTTCGATGTTCTCCCCTTCAATTACATATATGAAGAACAAAGAACGTTTGCCTAATTCTTTATAAGCATTGGCATCGGGCCAGTTATTTTGATAGTTAGTAGTTGAGAAAATCTCTTTACCTTCTTGTGAATAGACTGTTACTCGCACATCGGGTTTGCAATACACATCGGGTATTACCCAAGTATCATTAATATCGTCACCGTTAGGGGTCACTATATTAGGTATGGTTATTACCTCGAATACATTCAGTTCAAAAGGCAATTCATTCACTCCTGCAGCTGTACACGATTCTTCTTTCAGGGTGTAACCTCCTGCCATTTCTTTTGAGTTGATAAGGAGTGTATTGCCGTACTGAGTAGAACCATCGGGTTTTATCCACACAAAGTTATTGCCCCCTTCGGCTACCAATTGTTGCCCTACATTTACATCGAGTTTGCGCTCTCTGGCTGAACTGTGCTGAGTAATTTCTCTTCCTTTGATTCCGGCAGCTGTAATATGTGTTATTTTTAGCTGACCGGTACGGTAGTTTTCTATTTTAATATGAGCGCGCTTAGGGCAGCCACCGTTGTTAATTTCGAGGTAGTATTCACCTATTTCATTAACTGCAACGGTAGGTAACTCACTTTTCATAAAAGTATCTCTACTGTAATTAGCGCTTGTTACTTTATACCAGCGATATGAAAAACTATCGGCTACAGACGAGGTAGGGTCAAAGCTATCGGCAGCTACCGTAAGTGTTAGGGTACTGCCTGTACACAAAAAGGCAGTTCCTTTGGTACCCTCGGCAGTAGCGATTTCAAAATCGGGGATAGGAGTAAAGGCTATTACTTTAGGGTCGGAAACCTTAATAATGCTAGTGTTGTAAATTACACGAATGGCGTATTTTGCCGAATCGGAATTCCCTTCTCTTGACACTATTAACTGAGCGCCTGTTTCGCCTATCATATCATTGCCATCTTTCACCCATTGTAGGTTAAAATACTGAAAGTCGGCTTTTTTCACTTCTACTTCTTCACCTGTACTGCTCAGTTTTACTACTATGCGTTGTAGCTCCAAGGTAGTAGCCGAACGCGTTTCACAATTGGCTGCCGATACGGCTAAGGTTCCTACCTTAAGGCTCTGTATATCGGCTATGGTTTCAAAATAGACAGGGTTCAGTGTTATGGTATTGCCACAGCTTCCGGTATCGGTAAGTTTTACCTGATAAATATCGACAGAAGTAGGGGCTGTAGTAATGTTAAGGCTTGTGCCTGTTTCACCAGCTAACACACTGCCATTCTTAGTCCACTCAATAATAGGATTATCCATATTATGAGATACCTGTAACACATTGGTTTTGCCGGTAAAGAATATTTCACGTGTGTTAATATCATCAGCCCAACGAGCGGTAATAGTATTGCGTTTTACGACAATAGAGCTTGAAGTTGCGGGGCAGCCTCCGTAAAAGTCGGATACACTTACGTAAAATACACCCGAAATATCGGTGTTATAGGTAGTCATTCCTTTTCCTTGTGCTACCTGTACATTGTCTTTATACCAAGTGTAAGTAGCATCACTATTAGCACCTGTAGTGATAGTAAGGGTTACTGAGCCGTCGCAAAAATCTAAGGAGGGAGCGCCTCCGTTTATGCGCAAGGCATTGGGGTCACGCAACTTAATATCTATTTCATTAGAGGCAGGTATAGCGGTATAACTACCCCCACTGATGAGTAGCTGATACTTACCATTATCCAGCGCTTTGTTAAGCAGAAGTTCTTGTGAGTTAGTTCCTACATTTTCATAAGTACCGGTAATGTTGCCCTTCCATTGGAAAGTAAAGAAAGAATAGTCGGCAGGGTCTACCGTTAGTTCGTTGGCTCCTACCTGAGCAACAATTTTGCTGATTACAAGGGTAACTTGGTCGTTAGCACAAGGCTCGTAGGCACTTTTAGTTTTGATGCTGACCTTAAAGTTATCGGGTTGGGTAAGTTCGTGTTCGGCAGAGCTTACGGTTACAGCACAGCCCCCTCCTTGCGTTACCTCGACCTTGTACTTACCAGCAGCGTTGGCGGTGTAGGTAGCGCCTGTTTCGCCAGTAATTTCGACACCGTCTTTAAACCACTTATACGAAGGTGCTTGTGCGGTAGTACTTGCGGTGAACACACGTGTTTTACCAGGCATTAGTACATTACCCCCTGTGGTAGTGATGCTTGCCGTAATATTATCCAAGCGGCTAATTTTCACGCGGTTTGATTGTACATCACAATCGCCCCCACTGCCTACTTGTACGTAGTATTCGCCGGCTAAGTTATCGGGGGCAGCAACGGTGTAACTATTGGCAGTAGTTTCACCAATTTTGGTATCGCCGCGGTACCAATAGTAGGTACTACCTGCAATGGGAGGTGTAGCGGTGAGTGTAAAACTATCATTAGTACAAACGGCAGGAGCCGAAGAGCTTAAGGTAACTGTTTGGTTACCCGACATACTTACTACGATATTAGCAGAACGGGTATTGCTTGAGCCAGAACACTTGGTGCCAGCTTCTACCAAAACGTAGTAGGTACCAGCTTCACTCACTTTAAAAGTATGAGGAGCATTTTCGGCTAATAGCTGATCACTGCCGGTACTGCCAATAGGTTTTTGTTTGTACCATTTATATTTGTAATTCTCTGGTTTTTTGTTACCAGGTAATTGGCTTACTTTCAGTTCTTGAAAGTGACCGGGGCATAGGGTTACATTGTTAGGGGTTACTGTAATGCGCCCTGTAATATCTTGATAAAAAGCCTCGAATTCTTCCCCTGTTTCTTTATTACCTCCGCCGTTATCTATTTCCCAATAAGCAATTTTTTCCTGTGCTGGGCTTGTGCTTCGTACTCTTATTTTGTATTTTTTACCTTGTGTAGTAGCAGGGAATGAAAAGTTAGAAGGTATAGTACTCCTTGCATTCCCATTAGTAATGGTTTGCAAAACGATAGGATTATCACCAAAATCACCATTGGCGTCCGATAGTTCTACAATGAACTTATTATCACCATTAGGGAATGGAGGTGTCCAAGAGATAGAGAGGGTAAAATTGTTAAAGTTAGCACGCGGACAAGCATAGCCCGAAAAGCCCAGCTTAGCCGAAGCCAGTCGCCCTGATGTTTGGGCATACCCTACTCCTGCCATCATCATACACAACCAAACTGCCAAAATGCTATAATTCTTTATTCTCATTTTCTATTTTCAATAATTAAAAACATTGCTATTATTACCGAGTTGTTTTATTACAAAACACTATAAATCGCACAAAAGTACAAAAAAACACTCGTACGACCAAACTACTATTGGTAGCCACCTACTGCCGGCTGTTACCAAACTCTTAAAACAAAAATAATGCCATACTTACAATGTTCTTATTATCAGCTACTTTCATAACCACACGCCTTCTTACCCCCTACTGAGTAGTGGGTAATTATTTAGCTAAAATTTAATAGCTAATTAAGAATAATTTAACGCTTGTGTTTAAGGCTTTTGGGGTAAAAGATTCGTCCGCTTGCGAAGCACGGCATACAAGAAAATAAAAAAGCTGAGAAAGTAACTAATCCGTGCTATGTAATCACCCATAAGCACGTAAAAAGTGAGGCGTTCATTCAGGGTAATAGTACCTTTTAGGCTTCCTTGTGTATCATAAGGAAGGGTTTGGAGTATATCGCCCCTGCTATTAATAAACCCTGAAATGCCTGTATTAGCACTTCGGGCAACGCTTCGGCGGGTTTCAATAGCGCGTAGGCGTGTGTAGCTAAGCAGCTGTTTATGTCCTTGCGTATTGCGCCACCAAGCATCGTTAGTGAGTATAGCCAAGAAGTTAGCTCCTTTTTTGATGTATTCGGTCACAAATTCGCCATAAACGGTTTCATAACATATAATAGGGGCTGCCTTGCCTTCGGTATGTGCTCCTGCAAAGGCGGTGCGCTGTGCTTGGGTGGTTTTTAGTGCCACTGTTCCGCCTAAATTGATAAGCGTTTCGCCCAGAATAGGCTTTAAAAACTGCTGATAAGGGAAATTTTCCACTGCTACCACTAATTTGCTTTTGTGATACAGAGGGAGTTGTTCATTTTGGTTGTTCAGTAGGAATGCTGAATTGTAATCATTGTACCATATACCGTATTGGGGTAGGTAGTTACTTTGTGAAGTAGTTTGCGCTTTATCACTCACAAACTCAATCATAGCGGTACCTGCTACCCAGTTCAGCTGGGGGTATTTTGCTGTAAAAGAGCGCAATTGTTCTATTTCGGGGCAGTAAGGCAGTTCGTTCAGCTTAATATTGTCGGCAAAAACGGTTTCGGGGGTGATGATGAAATTGACATTCTCATCTATCTTCTCTGCCGAAAGTTTGATAAGCAAATCGGCTACTTGTGTGTTTGAAAAGTCGTATTTAGCATTGTAAGGGTCGATGTTAGGCTGTAGGACGATAGCTGTAACGGTTTTCTTCCCCTCGTCGGTGTAGTTAGCGTACATAAAGTAGGATATAGTGATAGGAACAGCAATAAAAAGTATCGCTATCCCTACTTTTTGAGCCAAAACACCTCTGTTTTTTTCCTTAGTGTAGTTATCAACGGCTAAGAAAACTAAAATATTCACTACCCATACCCATAGTGTACCGCCAAAAGAGCCGGTATACTCATACCATTGCACCCAGCTTACTTGTTCGGAGAAAACATTGCCAAGGTTTAGCCAGGGCCAAGAAATATCCCACGTGAGGTGGAACTTTTCAAAGGAAATCCATATTACAGTAAGGAAGATAAGGGCTACCTTGCGCGGCATACGTTTGGCTACCAAGTGATATAACAAGAAGGTGAGGGTCATTAGCAGCGTATTTACCAGAATAGCGAATACAGCCCCTATTTGGGTGGAATACCATATCCACCAAGTGGTAGGGATATTCCATACCAAGAAGGTGAGATACCCCAAGCCAAACACTTTGCGCTTGGTGTGCAGGTAGTGCTGCCTGATGTGATTTTCAGCCAATAACAAGGGTACTAAGGCTATAAAAATAAGGGCAGTAATGCCGTAGGTAGGCCACGAGGCGGCGAGTAAAGCCCCTGAAAGTATTGAAAGGAGTGTTATTTTTTTCAATTTATGTTAGAATTTTAATCTGTTTTACGCGTTTAATTTTGCTTCCCATTTTCGCAGTTCATTTCTGTAACTTGCAGCCTTTTCAAAATCAAGGATAGTAGCGGCTTCGGTCATCAGTTTTTTGTAATGTTGTATTTCTTTTTGTATCTGTTCACGGGTATAGTACTGAGCATCGGCTTCGGCAGCCTGTTGCTTAGCAAAAGTAGGGTCATAATGGAACTCGGTAATAGGGCTTTTGCTAAGGCTGTTTTCTATCTTCTTTTGCAGTGGTTTAGGCACTATGTTATGCGCTTTGTTATAGTTCATTTGCTTTTCACGGCGGTAGTTGGTTTCATCGATGGTGCGCTGCATACTGTCGGTAATTTTATCAGCGTACATTATAGCCTTTCCGTTCACATTACGCGCGGCTCGTCCTACGGTTTGGGTAAGTGAGCGGGTGGAACGCAAAAAACCTTCTTTATCGGCATCGAGAATGGCAACGAGTGATACTTCGGGGAGGTCTAACCCTTCGCGAAGGAGGTTTACGCCTATAAGCACATCGAACAAGCCTTTGCGGAGGTCTTGCATAATCTCGACACGCTCCAACGTATCAACATCGCTGTGGATATATCGGCAGCGCACGCCTATACGGGTAAGGTATTTGGTAAGCTCTTCCGCCATTCGCTTGGTAAGGGTGGTTACTAATACGCGTTCGTCTTTTTCGGTTCGCAGCTGTATTTCCTCCACTAAATCGTCTATCTGGTTGTTGCTAGGTCGTACTTCTATTTCGGGGTCGAGCAGTCCGGTGGGGCGTATTACTTGTTCAACATAGCTACCACCTGTTTGTTGTAGTTCATAATCGGCAGGGGTAGCACTTACGTAAATTACTTGGTTTTGTAGGGCTTCAAACTCTTCAAACTTAAGGGGGCGGTTATCCATAGCGGCGGGTAACCGGAATCCGTATTCCACAAGGTTTTCCTTCCTACTGCGATCGCCGCCATACATAGCGTGTACTTGAGATACTGTTACGTGACTTTCGTCAATCACCATTAGGAAATCATCGGGGAAATAGTCGATTAGGCAAAAAGGGCGGCTGCCAGCCTCACGTCCGTCTAAATAGCGAGAGTAGTTCTCGATACCTGAACAATACCCCAGTTCACGTATCATTTCCAAGTCGAATTCAGTGCGTTCTTTCAGTCGTTTGGCTTCTAATCCTTTGCCTGAAGCCTCGAAAAACGCCACTTGTTTCATCAAATCTTGCTGTATATTCCATATTGCTTTTTGCAGTATATCGGGTGAGGTGACGAACATATTGGCGGGGTAGATATTGAGGGAATCATAGCGGTCTAAAATGCGGTTATTGGTAGGGTCGAACTGCTCAATAGCTTCTATTTCATCGCCAAAGAAGTGGATACGGAAGGCGTTATCATCATAACCGGGGAATACATCTAACACATCGCCTTTTATTCGGAAATTGCCGTGCTTGAAGTCGGCAGTAGTGCGGGCATAAAGGCTTTGTACCAAGCGGTGCATTAGCTTAGTACGGGGTAGTATATCACCTTCTTTTAGGCTGATTACGTTTTTCTGGAACTCAACAGGGTTTCCAATACCATAAAGGCAGGATACGGAAGCTACTACCAACACATCGCGCCTGCCCGAAAGCAAGGCAGAGGTAGTGCTAAGGCGCAGTTTTTCAATTTCATCGTTGATGGAAAGGTCTTTTTCTATATAGGTACCTGTGGTGGGAATGTAGGCTTCGGGCTGGTAGTAATCATAATATGAAACAAAGTATTCGACAGCGTTGTTGGGGAAAAAGGCTTTGAACTCGGAGTACAATTGGGCAGCCAAGGTTTTGTTATGCGCTAATACAAGGGTAGGGCGCTGAATGCGCTCCACTACATTGGCTATAGTAAAAGTTTTTCCGGAGCCCGTAACGCCCAGAAGCACTTGGTATTTTTCATCGCGTTCTATGCCTTTTACCAGCTGGGTGATAGCTTGAGGCTGGTCGCCAGTAGGGGCAAAGTCGGAAACTATGTTAAATTTCATTTTTTACTTTTTAGTAAGATGCTGCAAAATTACAAAATAAAATTTAAATGGCAATTTTTAGGAGTTAGGGGTCACGGCGTTCGCATTTAAGTTTAGGCAGCAAGCTGCCAATTAAAGTCTCGTACTGACTGCACAGATAACACGGATTTTGTTACGGATATTTTTTGATTGGATAATGGTACGCTCACGGATTGGCAGCTAAAGCTGCTGGATTTTTGCAGAGCAGGAGACAAAAGGTTTAAAAGTGAATGCTGTGTTAGAGAATAGGCAGAGGAGGAAAAATGAGGAAAAGATGATTTTTTTATTTTTAAGGTGAGTGCAATTGCGATTTTATGCGTTTGACCTATTACCAAATTGGCTAATAGCTCCCTTTTTTTTTAACATTCCTTTTAAAAAGCTGAATAACAAATAGAAGAATAACATTGGTACAATCAGTTCGCCGAATGACACTAAACTAATAGTAGCATTTTTGTCCCATAAACTTTTGAGGAAATGATATAGGTTCTGTGGAAAGTTTAATATAGAATGTGGGTTTTTAAATAGTATGTAATATACAAACAGTACAATAAAACTATAGCTTACTAAACCGTAGACTAATAAGAGAAAATCTATTTTTGTCCACTGTACTTTTCTTCCTTTGATCATTCTAAAAACATCACCTATTTTGCGGAAAGAGTGTTGCAAGAGGTTAGGTTTGTTAGTAATATCTGAGAGTATCCAATAGCCATCGCTTCTGAGAAATGGATTGAGGTTAAAAAAAGTATGTAAACAAACAATAATAGCAATAAGTGTCAGGCTTATTTGTCCTAATAGAATACCTATAACTGACAAAATAGTGCAAAAGATGATTTCAAAATACATTCCTGCACAATTTACTACTACTCGTTGCCATTTCTTAAGTCGCCATACATCAGTAACATCGGCAAAATATACAGGAGTGAACAAATAGAAACCGCCACCGATTCCTCCGTGTTCTGCCCCAAAATGGCTTGCTGCAGTAGCGTGCCCTAATTCGTGAAAGGTAACACTTATAGCCATTACCACCAAAAAGAAAATGACACTTTCCTGCACTCTAAAACTTTTATACCCCTCTAATAACCAATAAAGTTCTGTTCCTATCATCACTGCGCATAATAACAAAAGAGGGAAAGCTATTTTCTTGCGAAAAAGAAAATGTAGTGAAGGGGTGATTTTAGCAATAAAACGCTTACTAAAAATGATAAAACTCAGCTTGAGATAGGAAGGCTTTTGATAAGGTTTTATAAGTTCCTCTTCGCCTACTAAGAGTCCATACTTCGAGAGTTTGTTGTAAAGAAGAAAGTGTAGAGCATTTACTGTAAGTTCCTTTTCAGATTGCTGGTTGTGTAGTTCACATATCTCTTGAAGAGAGCGCTCATTGTCAATGAGTGAAAGGAGATCATAAGTATCTTTATTGATTTTCAAATAATGCTTATGAAGGGTGTTACAGAGAATAAACTCGTTATCGCTGAGTTTATTGAAAGTAATAGAGGGATTAATATGTGGAATTTTTTTTTGCATTAGAAGCAAAGGGCTTTAAGGGCGTAAGCAGTAGTGAGCGTCTCGCTTTTATAAGGTTCGTACGCTTTAGGTTTGATAAAGTTCATAGCTTCCCATCCTCCTGAGATATTTTGAGTAGCAAGCAATTGTTTTCGCAGGATTATAGCAGTTTCATCAGTGTTTTGCCCCACTGTTTTTAAAGTGAGTAAAGCTAACGCTGTAGAAAGGGGGTCAGCAGGTATATGGGTTTTGATATAATTGACAGCACGCTGTATCTGGTTTGTAT
>CAUREJ010000030.1:0-26425 GCA_963523735.1 uncultured Capnocytophaga sp. | reverse complement strand
AAAGAACTCTTGAAACGATTTGATTTGAATATCCAAAAAGTCAGGATATTCAGGAGTATGTTTCACGGAAGCAAAATTCACTCTTGCGGTTTGATTCGTAAGCATCTTCTTTACTTTAATATTATTGTTTAGTGCGTTAGTAGTAAGTTAGTAGTACTGTTGGTTATGGATAATTTGGCAAGATTATCTATTGCAATCTGCCATAATAAGGTTGTTGTATTGTTTCTTAAATCACAAAATGGTTTAGGTCTTTTTACCATTGAAAAAGACCTAAACCTTATAGGGTTTATTTGTAAAATTATTTTAATTCTACTTCAGCACCAGCTTCTTCTAAAGATTTTTTAAGACCTTCAGCCTCTTCTTTAGAAACACCTTCTTTAACTTTTGAAGGAGCACCATCAACTACTTCTTTAGCCTCTTTTAGTCCAAGACCAGTAAGGTCTTTTACTAATTTAACTACAGCCAATTTGTTAGCACCTGCTGATTTAAGTACTACGTCAAATTCAGTTTTTTCAGCTGCTGCTTCAGCAGCACCTGCTGCAGGACCTGCTGCTACTGCTACTGCTGCCGCTGCTGGCTCAATGCCGTACTCTTCTTTAAGGATTTGAGCAAGCTCGTTTACTTCTTTAACGGTTAAGTTTACTAATTGTTCTGCGAAATTTTTTAAATCTGCCATTTTTCTATCGTTTTTTTAATTGTTTATGAATAAATTTGTGCGTTCTAAATTACTCTTTTTCAGATAAAGTTTTGATGATACCTGCCAACTTTCCACCTCCCGATTTAAGAGCTGAAATAACATTTTTAGCAGGAGATTGAAGCAATCCAATGATATCTCCAATAACTTCATTCTTAGATTTGATAGCTGCAAGAGCATCTAATTGGCTATCACCTACAAATACAGCCGAATCAATATAAGCACCTTTTAAAATAGGCTTATCCGATTTTTTACGGAATTCTTTGATAAGCTTAGCAGGAGCGTTTCCTACCTCTGCATACATCAATGATGAGTTTCCTTTTAAGATGCTTGGCAATTCACCAAAATCTTTTTCCGAAGCCTCCATTGCCTTTGCAAGCAATGTGTTTTTTACAACTGCCAACTTGATATTAGCCTTAAAGCAAGCACGACGTAGTGCACTAGTTGCTTGGGCATTTAATCCAGTTAGATCTGTTACATAAATAACATTATTTTCAGCTAACTGAGCAGTCAAATTGTCTATTACTAATGATTTTTCTTCTCTTGTCATAATTTCGTTTTTTAACTACCAATTAAACTGTTTTAGGGTCTACTGCCACACTTGGGCTCATAGTAGTCGATAAGTAAATCGATTTCATATAAGTACCTTTAGCAGCTGTAGGCTTCATTTTTATTAATGTTTGTATAAGTTCATTCGCGTTATCTACAATCTTCTCTACCGAGAAAGATGATTTACCGATTGAAGCGTGTACAATACCTGTTTTATCTACACGGAAATCAATTTTACCAGCTTTTACTTCTTGTACAGCCTTACCTATTTCCATAGTAACAGTACCTGTTTTAGGGTTTGGCATCAAGCCACGAGGACCCAACACACGTCCTAAAGGACCTAATTTACCCATAACAGCAGGCATAGTAACAATAACGTCTACATCTGTCCAACCATCTTTAATTTTTTGCAGATATTCATCTAATCCCACATAGTCAGCACCAGCAGCTTTAGCTTCAGCTTCTTTTTCAGGGGTTACAAGGGCTAACACTCGTACATCTTTACCTGTTCCGTGAGGAAGAGTTACCACACCGCGAACCATTTGGTTTGCTTTACGTGGGTCTACCCCTAATCGCACTGCGATATCTACCGAAGCATCAAATTTTGTATAAGTGATTTCTTTCAATAATGCAGAAGCATCTTTGAGGGAATATAGTTTATTCCTATCAACCTTAGCAAGAGCTTCTTTGTGTTTCTTTGTCAATTTTGCCATAATGCTTTCCGATTAAAAAGGTTTTTCACCAGTTACTGTTATACCCATTGAGCGTGCCGTACCAGCAATCATACTCATTGCAGCTTCGAGGGTGAATGCACTTAAATCAGGCATCTTATCCTCTGCTATAGCCTTTACTTGTTCCCAAGTAACATTAGCTACTTTCTTACGGTTTGGCTCACCGGAACCTCCTTTAACCTTAGCGATTTCCAATAGCTGAACTGCAGCAGGAGCTGTCTTTATAACAAAGTCAAATGACTTGTCTTTATAAACTGTGATAACAACAGGAAGTACTTTTCCTTGTTTGTCCTGCGTACGAGCATTAAACTGCTTGCAGAACTCCATAATGTTAACACCGGCAGCACCTAATGCGGGTCCAATTGGTGGCGATGGGTTCGCTTGACCTCCCCGAGCTTGTAGTTTAACTACTTTACTAATTTCTTTTGCCATTGTTTAGTATTAATATTAATTTAATGACCTTCACACCTATAACTTACAGGCTTCCAGTCTTGTGTTACATCTTTTCAACTTGTGTATAGCTAAGCTCTAATGGCGTCTTTCTACCAAAGATTTTCACCATAACCTCAAGTTTCCGTTTTTCCTCGTTTACTCGTTCAATAGTACCATTAAAACCATTGAAAGGCCCATCTATCAATTTCACCATCTCCCCTACTTCATACGGAATAGCCACTGTCTCCACTGTTTCAGCAAGTTCATCTACCTGCCCCAACATACGGTTCACATCAGCCTTACGCAAGGGTAATGGGTCACCTCCTTTGGTCTCACTCAAAAAACCAACTACACCTGGAATCGATTTGATAATATGGACTACCTCGCCCGCTAAATGCGCTTTAACCATTACATAACCAGGCATATGCACCCGCTCTTTAGTAGTTTTTTTGCCATTGCGCACCTGTACTACTTTTTCAGTGGGAACCAATACCTCCTCCACATAGTCAGCATAACCCAAACGTGAAGATTCACTTTCTATGTAGTTCTTTATTTTATTTTCCTGACCGGTAACAGTTTTTACAACGTACCATTTTTTTTCTAACAATCCAGACATTATCCGTTGTTTTTTATTTCATAAATTCAAAATACTTACCTATAAGGTATTCAAATGAAGAATCCATACCCCATATAACTAATGAAAATAGCACGGCAAATACCACTACTACTACCATTTCTTTCTGTGCGCTAGCAAGTGTAGGCCACGTTACGTGGTTCTTTAATTCTTCATACGACTCTTTAATATACTGAACCATAATATGTTATGTTATATCAATGTGTTATTTAGCACGCTATTATGCACGCTTTTGGGTGGCAAAATTACAACAATTATTTTAACCTGCAAAACTTTTGCTACTTTTTTTTCAAAAAAAACTTATTCCACCATACATTCCTGCCAGCCCGAAGCCTGCCTATATGCCTCAACCGACCTAAAAGGTACTACTACCTTCCCTTTATAGCCAAACCCCCTATTTACCTCTGGCGGAGTCACTGCCCTACAATGCAACTCTGTCAGCCCACAATTCTCAAAAGCAGCCAAGTCAATCTTTTCTACAGTTGCCGGTAATTTAAGTTCTGTCAGGCTACTACAGCCGTAAAAAGCCTGTACCCCTATACTGGTCGTAAATCTCGAAAGCTTTACTTCCTTTAAGTTTGTACAGTTATAAAAAAGTTTTGAAGGAATCTCTACCACCGCTCGTGGCAATTCAATGGTTTGCAAACTCGCACATTCAGCAAAAGCAAAAATACCTACATATTTAAGGTCATCAGGCAGAGTAACCTCTTGCAAACTCTTACAACCATAGAACGCTCCGTAAAAAATATCCGTCAGTGCCAGCGGAAACTGCACCGCCTCTAATGAAGTACAATTCCTAAAAGCGTGCATATTAATTTTCTCCACTGTATCAGGAATAATAATTCCTTGCAAAGCTGTACAATCCAAAAAAGTATCGTTCAGTATATGTCGCAAACCATAAGGCAACTTTACCTGCTGCAACCCCGCACAACTGTGAAAAGCACTCGAACCTATAAACACCACAGTATCAGGAATATCAATAGCTGTTAGTGAGTTGCAATACTCAAAGCAATCATCACCTATCACCTCCAAAGTTTCTGGAAGTAACACCCGTTCTAAGGACTCGCAATAAGCAAAAGCACTACTTTTCACACGCTTCACACTCGCTGGCAAAACCGCCTCTTTTAAGCTCTTGCATTGGTAAAACAAACCCGATGGCACTATTTCCAACCGCTGAGTAACAAAATTCACTCGCTTAAGGTTAGTATTATCTACAAAAACCCTATTGCCAAGCGTTGTAACACTTTCAGGAATATCAATACTTTCTAATGAAAAACAAGCCCTAAAAGCCTCTTCTCCTATTGCCGATACCGAGTTAGGCAAGTTAATACTCTGTAATTTAGAGCAGTAAGCAAAAACCTGTACCCCTATTTGCTGAACAGAATTGGGTAACATTTCCACCTTCGTAAGAGCAGCGCAACCCGAAAAAGCACGGTCGGCAATAGTTGTCACTGCCCCCCCTATATTGATAACTTTCAAACGATTACAATCTTTAAAAGCCTCTGTAGCAATCGTCTTTACCGAGCGCGGCAACTCAATACGCCCATCAGCCGGAATCCGAGTGTTCTCACATTTCAGCAGCGTACCCTCTTTAATAAATAAGGCTTCTACCCCTTTCTGAGCTACAATTAACTGAACCCATAGCAGCAGCCCCCATAAAAATGCATAATGAGTGGTAGTCATCATTCTATTCTATTATATTATTTATCTTTCAAGCCGCAAATATACAATTTTTCGAGAAAATAACAACTAAACACCAAAATATTTTAGAACACCGCCTATTCCACCCCCTAATTAGCTCCTACCCACAGTGGCTTCACAGTGGCTTCACAGTGGCTTCACAGTGGCTTCACAGTGGCTTCACAGTGGCTCCACAGTGGCTCCACAGTGGCTCCACAGTATAAGATGAACGAAAAATGAGCCTACCCTTCGCTAACAACTAATGACAGAAGACTAAAGACTAACTTTAAACCAAAAGCACAAAAAAAACTTTGCCAAAGTCCCCTTTAACAAAGTTCTATTTTTATTTTCACAAGCAGTATTAAAAATTGGGTTTCAGCTGTTGCTTATTATTGTAGAAGTCTTCAATAACTCCAATCACCTCATCTTCAGTATCTACCAAATGGAATAAATTCAAATCTTCAGCACTTATATTATTAAATTTTTCCAGAAGTACTTCCTTTATCCAGTTAATTAAGCCTCCCCAATAGTCAGTACCTACCAAAATAATAGGAATTTTATCTATTTTCCGAGTTTGCACTAAGGTAAGTGTTTCAAAAAGCTCATCTAAAGTACCAAAACCACCAGGCATAGCTACAAAAGCCTTTGAATATTTAATAAACATCACCTTTCTGGCGAAAAAGTAGTTAAATTTAATATTCTTATCGTGATCTATGTATTGGTTATTAGCCTGTTCAAAAGGCAAATCAATATTCAGCCCTGCCGACACTCCCTTATTCAGATGAGCCCCTTTATTACCAGCCTCCATAATACCAGGACCTCCTCCTGTAATAATACCAAATCCCTCATCTACAATCTTTTGGGCAATACGCACCGTAAGTTCATAGTAAGGATTTTCGGGCTTAATACGTGCCGAACCAAAAATACATACACACGGACCTATCCAGCTCATCTGCTCATAACCGTGTACAAACTCACCCATTATTTTAAAAATCGACCAAGAGTCGTGTGTTTTAGTGTCGTTCCAAACTTTTGAATGTTTTTTCATTGTAATATTATTGTATTGTTATTATTTAATAGCTACTCAATATAGCGCTAATTCATTCCCTAAAATCCCTCACACTAATCACACATCTTTCCCTTTATTTGTACTCTCAAACTTTTTAAGGTCGTTGCCTTTAAGCGCATTCTCAACAAGTTCAGGCAATCTATCAGGAGTACAAGCAAAACAAGCAATACCCAATTTGCTAATCTCTTTTCCCAAATGCTCATCGTAATCAGGTCTACCACTATCCGACAGAGCCAAAAGTACCAATACCTTAACCCCATCTTGGTGCATCTCGTTTAGCCTGCGCAAAAGTCCAGCGCGTACGCCCCCCTCGTAAAGGTCTGAAATCAGAATAAACATAGTCTTACGCGGATTCTCTATCAGCGTTTGGCAATAAGCCACCGATTTGTTAATATCAGTACCTCCGCCCAATTGTACCCCAAAAAGCATATCCACAGGGTCTTGCCTACAAGCTTCGGTAAGGTCAGTAACAGCCGTATCAAATACCACCACGTGAGTATCAAGGGCTGGCATACTCGCAAAAATAGACCCCATTACCGACGAATAGATAATCGAATCACACATCGAACCACTTTGGTCAATATCCAAAATTACCGTCCAATTCTTCTGCCTTTGGGTGCGTTCAAAAAAGTAAAACTTTTCAGGTATAATACGTTTAGTAGCCGTATCGTAGTTCTTAAGGTTGCGTTGTATAGTACGCTTCCAGTCGGTAGATGAAAAGTTTGCTATAGGAGTATGTGCTTTCTTGTTCAATGCCCCTGTCACAGCACGGCGTAAGTCCTGCTCCATACGCTTCATAATTTCATTTACCACTTCTTTCACCAATTCCCGAGCCGTATCTTTTGATTTTGCAGGTATTTGTCCTTTCAAAGCCATTAGTGTACCCACCATCGAAATGTCAGGCTTCACATTTTTAAGCGTTTCAGGCTCAAACAGAAGTTTAGTAAGTCCCTTGCGCTCAATAGCATCAGTTTGGATAACACTCACCACATCTGGCGGAAAGAAAGAGCGCACATCAGTAAGCCATTTTGCTAAGTTAGGAGCCGAGCTCCCCAACCCTGCCGAACGTTTACCACCACCATTGCCTTTACCGTCAGTATCGTCATACAGGGCTGCCAAAGTAGCATCCATAAGTGATTGTTGTTCATTAAGCGGTACCTCGCCCATAGCTTGTGTATCCTGACCCAAGATGAGCCGCCAGCGTGTCATTTGCTCGTTCATCATAAAATATAAAATAGCAATCCTATTTGCAATACATTCGATTTTAAGCTTGTGCCATCAGCAGTTTTAGCATCTTTTAAAAAAGGAGATAAATTGTATTGCACAAAGAAGTTCAAAGCGTTATAGCCAAAAGCAATAAAAGATTTTAGCTGAAAAGTTTTAGCAATATCATCATTCTGAAATGATGTATCCACTTCGCCAGCCGTGTACAAACTCCTACCGCTAAAAAGGTATGCCAAGCGCACCCCAGTGTACACCCGCCAGAATTTATGAGTTTCCGGAGTCGAAGTCCTAAACCTAAACTCTACAGGCATTTCAATAGCGTGTGTTTTAAAGTAGTTCTTACTAATATTAAGATCTCTAAAATGTTCCACTATCTCATAGCTAACCACATCACCCGAGCGGTTAGCCACCATATTATTATACACCACATCATAAGCATAGCCAAGTCCAATACCTAAGCCAACATTGCGTTTTTGGTTCATAGGCACATCACGCACAAAGCCTATATGTATACCGTGTGAAAGGTTGTGTTGCACTACATTAGTAGCCTTTCCAGCAAGGTAATCGTAAGTCATACCAACGTAAAATTGGTCTTCAAGGTAACGCATATCAATAGTTGTCCCACTGATAGTGTTTCCCCCCGTCTCAATCATACCATCATCACTATCCTCTTGTGCAAAAGCATTTATAGTGAGAAGCAAAAAAAGAAAAGCAAAAATCTTCTTATCCATTCTTTCTAATTTTCGGCAAAGATACGAATAATTAGCAAATTAACAAATGTGCCAAACACAGCCTACCTTTCTCCCTCCTCAAAGTACAGTTATGCATCGCTACACTCTCTGCCAACCCTAAGTTAAGACCGAACGAACGAATAACGAACGAATAACGAACGAATAACGAAAGATAAACGAACTATAAACGAAGGATAGTCAGCGAGTTGGCGCAGCTGAGTATCTCCCAAAGAATAAAACTAATCAACTGCTGCCACAACCCAAAAAATGCTTTTTCATCCAAGCATTTTTATAATTTCCTGCTCTATACGTTCCTTATTCTGTTTTCTCCTAAACGAAAAATCTTTACTTACAATTTCAACATCTCCTATTATCTTAGCTGCTTTTTGTAGTACGGTAATCTCATTCCCTGTTTGCAATAATAATTCCGAAATAATTTCTAAAGTATTCACATCGTTTTCATATTCCAAAAATATAGCCTCTATAGGGGTATTCATAAAATAAGTAAGGGTATGCCGAGTGTATTTCTCAGCATACCCTTCTAAATGTTTTAACTTTTCTTCTTTAAAAGGCTTCTTAGCTAGCAAAGCAGTAAGTTCCTCAAAAAAAATATCTATTTGCTTCTTCAAATAGTCTTTCTCTATCATATTTTAATGTGCAATATAATAAACAGTTCTTTCTATAGTCTCCTTTAATTTATAAATAAACCTACAAGTATACTGGCAACACCTTTTAGTTGCCATACAGTCCTTTCAAAAAGCCTTCTTTCAATGATGACCAGTTATTGTACAAATACACCACTGCTATCAAGATAAAAAAAGTACCTGTAATCCATTTTCCTGTTTTTGTCTTCATGTCTTTTTAATTATTTATTATCAAAAATAGAACTTTCACTATCCTTATTGTAAAATTTTAGTTACATTTTAGCGTTGTCTTGCCTGCTGATAACCTTCCCAGAACGAACTTACAAGGTTATCCCAATCTTGTCGTAAGAAAGCCATCATAAGGGCAGAAACCACCACAATCAAAATCTTAGTACGTGTTTTCATATTTCAACAAATTATATTAATACCGCAAAGATACATATAATTAGCAAATAAACAAAAAAATCATAAAGATTTTGCAAAATATATTACATCTCTTCATCACGGCGCCAATCGTTCCAATTTCCAATCATACTCTTCGGTAAGAGTGTAGCGCATGCGGTCGTGCAGGCGGTTAGGGCGTCCTTGCCAAAACTCTATACTGTGGGGGCGAACCAAAAAACCACCCCAATGGGCAGGTCTTGGCACCTCTTTCCCCTCGTACTTCTGCTCCAACTCGTGCAAATGCTCTTCCAAGTACTCCCTCGAAGGTATCACCTCACTCTGTGGTGATACTATAGCCCCTAACTTACTCCCCAAGGGTCTCGATTCAAAGTAACCATCCGAAAGATTTTCTGCCAATACCTCAGCCTCCCCCTTAATAATAATTTGCCGTTCCATATTAGGCCAGAAAAACGACAAACATACCTTCGGATTAGCAAGTATAGCCCTCCCCTTCTCACTGTGGTAATTAGTATAGAAAATGAACCCCTCGTAAGTATATTGTTTCAGCAGCACTACACGAGTTTTAGGGTAACCATCTAATCCAATAGTACTCACACTCATTGCATTAGCTTCATCTACCCCATCGTTTTCATCAGCCTCGTAAAACCAAGTCTGAAACAGCTGCATAGGGTTTTCTGGCGCATCACTCTCTAACAAAGTGCGCTTCTCGTATGTCTTGCGGTAATTGCTTAAATCCATTGAAAATACAAATTATAAAAAAGTAAAAAGGCAAAAGTCCGCATATATGCGGACTTTTGCTTTTTACATTTTATCTTAATAGAATAGGCTTAAATTCTCTTTAATCTTAGCGTTGTTCTCTAATGATTTCAAGATACCTTGCCCAGCTCTGTTGGTGCGAAGTTTCTCTATCGTCTCAACGTAAGTCTTATAATCTTCCGACGCAGGAGCTATAGTAGCCGACGTAAGTTGCACTACATACACACCATTCTCACCTTCAATAGGTTTAGAAATAGCACCCTGTTTCAATCCAAAAGCAGCGCCCACCACCTTAGGTTCGCGTCCTTCACCTATAATAATAGGACTGTTCATAGTCAAACCAGTAGCAGTTTTAACCTCTACTTTATTAGCCGATGCTATAGCCTCTAAACTCGCTCCTTTAGCCTTTTCGGCAAGCATAGCAGCTTTCTTCTCGCGGATAAGAATAGGTTTTACAAAAGGAGCTACATCCTGTACCTCGCTAATACCCTCTTCTCCTTGTTTAACAAGCTGAGCCACTATATAGTCATCGCCCGAAGTGAACATCTTAACAGCACCCACCTTAGTATCTTTTTGGAACAACCACTGTACAATAGCGCGGTTGCTGCCCAAACCTATAATTTGATCATCAATTTTGTGCAAGTTATCAGCACGAAGCACCGATAAATCAGCCTCTTTAGCTATATTAGCAAACTCTTTAGGGTTTTCAGTAGCTTTAAGTTGGAAATTCGATACTTTTGAGTACAAATCATTCACTGTAGCATCCGAAGGTTCCACTTTTCTACTAATAGTAGCAATATTCACCACATCAGCACGGTCTTCTATTTTCACAACGTGGTAACCAAAATCAGTCTCCACCAATCCTATAGAACCTACCGGATTTGCAAAAACATAATCGTTAAAAGGTTTCACCATCATACCACGAGTAAAGAAACCTAAGCTACCTCCGCTGTAGTTAGCGTTAGGCTCGTCCGAGTTCTGAGCAGCAAGCATACTGAAGTCAGTACCCTTTTTAGCCTCAGCCAAAAGTTCCTCAGCCTTAGCCTTGGCCTCCTCTTTAGTTCGAGTAGTAGCAGCATTAGCCGCTTGGCTACCAGTATAAGCAATAAGTATATGGCTTGCTTTTACCGCACCATTAGCGCGTTTGCCCACCATTTTGCTTATTTTAAGACTACCTTCTTCCTCGTAAGGACCATATATTTTACCTACAGGAAGCGCAAAAAGCGTATCAGCATAAGCCGATTTCAAATTATCCTTAGTAACGTATAACGTGTCGTAAGGCGTATCCGAACGGCGGTTTACAAACTCTTGTATATCTTTAGTAGCAGCAAATCCAGCAATAGTATCGTTGCTATTAGTTTGGCTGTTAAACACAATCTCAGGTTGTAACACCTTTAATATACTTTCTTTTTCAGCCTCTTTATCAGCTTCCGATGGCTTTTGAGTAACCACTACATATTGTATATTGCGGTAAGCCTCTTGTTTAAATTGTTTTTCGTGTTTCTTGATATAGTCTTTAATCTCGTTATCAGTAACAGTAACATCTTTATCCTCAATACTGCTGTACTGTAAGGCAACGTAGCTAATGTCAGCCATATCTTTTTCTTCGTGGTAAGCCATTTCAGCCTCAGCATTGGTAACCCCCAAGCCAGCACGGATAAGGCTAAAGTACATCTCTTCTTTAGCACCCTCTATAATAGCATCTTCTTGCATCAGCCACATAGCGTACTCGTTAGGTTTAGTAGCCTTTAGGTTAGCGAGATAAGCCGTGAATTTTGAAGCGTCAAACACCCCGTATTCATTAGCGAATTGAGGGTTCGAAGCCAGCATTTGGTTCTTAGAAAGAATGTTCAAAATCTGGTCTTTCTCCACGCTTAGCCCTAATTTTTCAATTTGTTGTTTTAGGAGGATACGTTGTACGTTTTGTTCCCACACGTATTTAGCTGCCTCAATAGAGCTCGCTTTACCTCCAGCCTGATGTACTGCGTTTTCCACCTGCTGACGGAAAGAACCAATAGGCACATCCTCACCATTCACACTACCAATTTCGTTAGGCTGATGGTTGCTAAACCTACCCTTACCTATAAAGTCAGAAATGATGAAAGCAAAGAGCGCAAGCCCTATAATCGCAATCAGGAATACAGTTTTACTTCTAATTTTTTCAAGTACTGCCATTGTTTACAATCGTTTATAATAAATATAAATTTGTTTGGTGTTATTAATCAAACGGCAAAAGTAATACTTTTTATTGAAATACAAAAATTATTACAATATTTTTTTCTAAAATCATCATTACACACAGTGCTTGCTTTTAAACTTTTTACCTCCTGTTCTCTAATAATCGAGCAGCATCAGCCTCCAATCCTTGTACATTACGATTGCCTATCGAAAAAATATCTGTGTTAAAACCCCTCTATTCCGTGTAATCAGTATCAGGCACCCGAAAGCTAAAACCTAGCACCCCAAAACAGAAAATTTTTCTGTTTAAGCTTTGAGCGAACTATGAGCGAACTATAAGCGAACTATGAGCGAAGGATAAGCCTCCTCTCACTACGCCCTCTGTTTCTGCCAAAACACCCAAAAATAGTATATTTTTCTGTTTTATATCTGAGAAATAGAAAAGCTACTTTTCCTTTTTTCTCACTTTTAATTACCCAATCATTCCGAACGCTTACCTCTACCTTGTACCTAAAAAAAACAGCTGCCAAGTTTCACCTTCAGCAGCTGCTTTTCTTAATTGTTAAGTAGTAAGAAGAGTACTTTTTTATAGTTCCATAGGTTAATCATCATTTCTACTACCTATGTCTATAAACCTCCTCAAACGGCAATCTAAACCTCTCTCCCCAGATACCCCTCTCTTCGCGAATCCCACAAGTAACCACCATACTCACCTCAGCCCCATAAGGTAGATGCAGTATTTTCTTAATACGACGGCTGTCATACCCCCCTAACGGACAAGTATCATACCCTTCCTCTGCCATTGCCAGCATAAAAGTTTGCGCTACAAGCCCGCAGCTTTTATGTACATCTACACGCATATCTCCTTCCGAGAGTTCTCGTATCATAGGGCGAAACCAGCTCATTACACACCCAATCGTTTTTCTAAAAAGCCCTAATAAACCAAAAAATCTACCATACACAAAAGGCATCAGCCTACCGTAATACTTCTCCCTATCTTTAATGCGTTTAGCTTGCCTTTCCAGCGGACTATTTCGTTGCACATTACCCCGCTCAAATTCCAAAATCAGCTTGGCGTGCCTGCGGTGTTTGTCTTGCCGAGTAACGAAAACCACCATTTGTTGCGCTGTCACCGCCGCTTGTTGGTCAAGGCAAGCGTGTGCCAGTTTCTTCAGCAAATCCTTATCCGTAATATGATACAACTCATAGAGCTGCATATTGAAACCGCTGGGTGCTAATGTAGCGAGCTTAAGGCATTCACGCACCTTTTCCTCGCTAATAGGCGTAGGCGCATAATAGCGTACCGCCCTCCGAAAGTTTAAAATATCTTTTAACATAGAGTTTATATTTTGTTATTAATAAATAGACGAATATACTTAATCATTTTCGGCAAAGATACTATTTTTCCCTTTATAAGCAAGCCCTTAAAAACCACAAACAAAAAAAGGGACTCCCCGCATTTTAGGAAGTCCCTTTTTCCATTTATTAAAAAAATAACCTATGAAAACATTTCTTTTACTTTCTCAAAGAACGATTTTTCGTTCTTATCAGGATTAGGGTTAAAGTTCTCACTCTCTTGCATTTCTTTAAAGAAAGCCTTTTGCTTATCGGTAAGGTTCTTAGGAGTCCATACATTTACGTGAATGATAAGGTCTCCTGAGGAATGGCTTTGTAAGCTCGGCACTCCTTTACCCCGCAAGCGAAGTATTTTCCCCGACTGTATACCTTCATCTATTTTAATACGCACTTTTCCAGTAACAGTTTCTATCTCCTTAGTCGTTCCTAACACCGCTTCCGGAAAGCTGATGTACAAGTCGTAATGCAAGTTATCACCTTCGCGCTTTAAAGTCTCGTGTTCTTGTTCTTCTATAAGTATAAGAAGGTCACCAGGTACGCTATTTTTTACAGGAGCTTCATTACCCTTACCAGTCATATTTAGCTGAATACCATCCATCACCCCAGCAGGAATATTGATAGAGATAGTCTCCTCTATTGTTTTCATTCCTTGAGCGTCAGTATCCGCACCGTGTCTATCTATCACCTCACCAGCACCACCACAAGCAGTACAAGTAGTTGATGTTTGCATAATGCCCAGCATAGTACGCACCTGTTGGGTTACTTGTCCGCGCCCGTGACAGGTAGGACAAGTCTTATAAGTAGTACCTTCTCCTTTTACCTTCCTACGTACTTTTATCTTCTTCTCAGTACCTTTAACAATGTCCTCTAAGGTAACCTTCACTCGTATACGTAAGTTTTCGCCCTTCACGTACACCTGCTGTCCGCCACTGCCAAAACCACCAAAGCCCGAGAAACCGCCAGCACCAAAAATATCGCCAAATCTACTGAGTATATCGTCCATACTATAGCCTCCGCCACCCATACCTCCTTCAAAGGCGGCGTGACCGAAGCGGTCATATTGGGCGCGTTTATTCTCATCGCTTAGCACCTCATAGGCTTCAGCAGCCAGCTTAAAGTTCTCTTCAGCCTGCTTGTCGCCAGGGTTCTTGTCAGGGTGATATTTTATAGCTTGTTTGCGGTAAGCTTTTTTTATTTCAGCAGCCGAAGCCGTTTTAGATACCTCTAATATTTCGTAGTAATCCTTTTTCATCTGTCCTTTCTTATTGTGCTACTACCACCTTAGGGAAACGTATTACCTTATCAGCCAACTTATACCCTGTTTGCACCACATCTACTATTTTGCCTTTGGCATCAGGCGTTGGGGCAGGTATTTGTGTAACTGCATCGTGGTGTTCACTGTCAAAAACATCGTTAGGCAGTACCTCTATCTTTTCTAATCCCTTTGATTTAAGAGTATTCATCAGCTTGTTATAGATAAGCTCCACCCCTTTAAGGGTATGTTCATCAGCCGATTTTGATAGTTCTGCCAAAGCACGGTCAAAATCATCTATTATAGGTAACATAGCTGACAAAATGTCTTGTCCTGCCGTTTTGAATAACTCTATACGCTCTTTAGCTGTACGTTTTTTATAGTTTTCAAATTCTGCAAAAAGGCGTAGAAACTTATCTTTTTCTTTAGCCAATAGGTCTTCAGCTGTTTCTTCAGCAGGAGTAGCGGCAGCTGTAGTCTCTTCTGCCGTAGCGTTAGTTGCTGTATCGGCAACCTCTTGTTCATTTGGTAGGTTGTCAGTTTTAATATCTTCAGTACTCATAATAATTCTTTTTTATTCACTTTCTACTATATAGCAAATTATTTGCCAAACCAAGAAAGAATGACAAATTGTCAGTTACCAAAAAAACACGGATTACACCAATGTCACGGTTCTTGTATTCCGTGTTATCGGTGTAATCCGTGTATGATTACAATTTTGTTGTATTACAACTACCAGCGAATGATAGCACTTGCCCACGTAAAGCCGCTACCAAAAGCAGCAAGTACCACAAGGTCACCTTCTTTAATTTTACCTTGTTGTACCGCTTCGGTAAGAGCGATAGGCACTGAGGCAGCTGTAGTATTACCGTACTTCATAATATTGTTAAATAGCTGTTCGTCGGTAAGTTTAAACTGATGTTGTACAAATTGTGAGATACGCAAGTTAGCTTGGTGAGGTACAAGCATATTAATATCGGCACGAGTAAGTCCGTTAGCTTTTAAGCCCTCTTCTATCACTTCGGCAAAGCGTATTACTGCGTTTTTAAACACAAACTGACCGTTCATATTAGGGTAGTAACTCACATCGTCAGGGTCGTTTTCAGCTAATAGTTGGGGTATCCATTTAGTACCTACCCCAGGCGTAATCATTGCAAGTTCGGCAGCGTGTTCTCCTTGACTATGTAAGTGGGTAGAAAGGATACCTCTCTCAGCATCTTCCGAGCGTGATACCACAGCCGCCCCTGCACCATCGCCAAATAGCACTGCCATATTGCGCCCACGAGTAGTCATATCTAAAGCCGGCGATTGGGTTTCAGAGCCTATCACCAAGATATTTTTGTACATACCCGTTTTAATGTATTGGTCGGCTACCGAAAGGGCATAGATAAACCCCGAACACTGGTTCCGAATATCTAATGCTCCAACATTAGCCAAGCCCAATTCTTTCTGTACCAAAACCCCACAACCTGGGAAGTAGTAATCTGGACTTAAAGTAGCAAATACTATAAAGTCAATATCTTCTTTATTAATTTGAGCCGCTTCAATAGCCTTCAAGCTCGCTTTCACGCCCATCGAGGTAGTAGTATCAGTACCTTTGGGGGCGTGCCTACGTTCTTTAATACCCGTGCGTTCTTGTATCCACGCATCGCTGGTATCCATTAATTTCGACAAATCGTCGTTAGTAACAATATTATCAGGGACATAAAATCCAAGTCCCTTAATTCTTGAACGATATAACATATTTTTAGTTTTTTAGGGTTAGGTTTTAGGGGTTAGTACCCCTAATCTTGATTCCTATATATATACTTCTAACAAATCCATTCCTTGGGTTTTTACTTCCAATTTATGGCAAGAGGCAGGGAACAAAATTGTTTCGCCTTGCTTAATAGGCAGTTCGGTAACCCCGTCTGAAAGGGTACCTTCTCCCTTTACGCACATATAGATATGGAATGAATCGTCTTGTGCTAAGGCTTTTTCATAACCTGCTGTTAGGGGCAATAAGTTAGTAATAAAATACGGACAGTTCACTACCTTATTCACCTCATTAGGCTCTTGGGGGTATGACACTTTAAAGTCGTCTTTGCGCTCGTAATCAATAGCATCTAAGGCAAGTTCGGTGTGCAGTTCACGTAAGTTACCATTCTTATCACGACGGTTAAAATCGTACACACGGTAAGTAATATCACTCGTTTGCTGAATTTCGGCAATAATAATACCTTTACCTATAGCGTGTACTTTACCTGTATTAATAAAAAACGTATCGCCATCGTGCACCTTTTCATAGTTTAGAATTTCGGTAAGCGTACCGTTATTTAGGTGCTGTTGGTACTCGTCCTTAGTAACTGTTTTGTTAAAGCCTACTATCAGTTCAGCTCCTTCATCGGCGTGTAGCACATACCACATTTCGGTTTTGCCGAAAGAGTTATGGCGTTCTTTAGCCAACTTATCATTAGGGTGTACCTGTATCGACAAATCTTCACGGGCATCGATAAACTTAATGAGGATAGGAAAATCACGCCCAAAACGCTGGTATACGTGTTTGCCTAACAGCTCATTGGGATATAAGTCGATAAGCTCTTGCAAGCTTTTACCTTCCAAAGCCCCATTAGCCACTACCGAAATATCACCAGGCACCCCCGATACTTCCCAGCTTTCACCAGTAATATCGGTTTCAATAGGTTTGTTAAACAATGTTTTTAGTTTTGTACCTCCCCAGATACGTTCTTTCAAGATAGGTTTAAATTTTATTGGATACATTCTATTAAGCTTATTTAATTAATTTCTAAAAGAATAGGACAATGGTCACTGTGTTTAGCTTCGGGTAATATAAGAGCTTGTTCCATACGATTTTCTAAAGGAGCGGCTACTAAGTTATAATCTATACGCCACCCTTTGTTATTATTGCGTGCATTAGCGCGATAGCTCCACCACGAATATTGGTGTGGTTCTTTGTGAAAATAACGAAAACTATCAATAAAGCCGCTTTTCATAAAACCGTCCAACCACTCGCGTTCCACAGGTAAGAAACCCGACACATTAGCATTGCGCACAGGGTCGTGAATATCAATAGCTTGGTGACAGATATTGTAATCACCTCCTATAACAAGGTTAGGCACTGTTTGCTTGAGCTTGTCAATATACTTTTGGAAGTCAGCCATAAAGGTCAGTTTAAAATCCAAGCGGTCTATATTGGTACCCGAAGGCAAGTACAGACTCATTACCGAAAGCGTATCAAAGTCGGCACGAAGCACACGCCCTTCCTTATCCATATAGTCAATACCCGTACCTACTTCAACGTGCTTGGGGGCTATTTTGGAGAGGATAGCCACTCCGCTATACCCTTTTTTCTCGGCACTGTAGTAATACTGGTATTTATAACCTAACTGGGTAAATACTTCGGTAGGTATCTGTGCCTCTAAAGCTTTTATTTCTTGCAAGCACAACACATCGGGAGCTGCCGATTGTAGCCACTCTGTAAAGCCTTTGGTAAGAGCCGCCCTGATGCCATTCACATTATAACTGATAATTTTCATTAGTAACCTGTTCCTTTCTCTCCTTTTAGGATAGCAATACCGTTGGAAGTGCCTATGCGTTGCACGCCCACATTCACGTATTGCATAGCTGTTTCGTAATCACGTACTCCGCCCGATGCTTTTATTTTAGCATTTTCTTGTACGCATTCTTTCATCAGTTGTACATCGTGAAGGGTAGCCCCTCCGGTACCAAAACCAGTAGAGGTTTTCACAAAGTCGGCTTTTGCATCAAGAGCCAATTGGCAAGCCAATCGTTTCTCACTATCGGTAAGGTAGCAGGTTTCGATAATTACTTTCAGCACGCGGTTAGCACCTACTGCTGCTTTTAGGGCAGCAATCTCATCACGCACCTTATCTACCTCTCCCGATTTGAGTAACCCTACATTGATAACCATATCAATTTCATCAGCTCCATCGGCCAATGCCTGTTCCGTTTCAAAAAGTTTAGCCTTAGCCTGCATAGCTCCTAAGGGGAAACCTACTACGCTGCACACCTTAACATTAGTGCCAGCCAAGATTTTTTTTGCAGTAGCCACATAGCTACTATTCACACATACCGAATAAAAATCATACTCCACTGCCTCTTTGCAAAGGGTTTCTATCTCGGCAATGGTAGCAGTCGCTTTTAAAAGCGTGTGATCAATTAGTTTATTTAACTTCATATATTGTTTGGTTTTTTATTACTTTCTAATGTTGTGTATTTATGAAGGGGGGCTTCATTCCCCCCTTATTAAAAACTACTTAACAATTTTCATTTCGTTTATCAAATAGCCTGCTCCTGCATATTTATCAATGATAAACAGCACATAACGAATATCGACCATAATATTGCGGCATATTTTAGGGTCGTAATGTATATCACTCATTGTTCCTTCCCATACACGGTCAAAGTTCAAGCCAATAAGGTTACCTTGTGCATCGATAGCAGGGCTACCCGAGTTACCTCCTGTAGTGTGGTTGGTGGCTACAAAGCACACAGGCATCTTACCATTCTTGCCATAGATACCGTAATCCTTCTTCTGGTACAAGTCGCGCAACTTAGCAGGTACATCAAACTCGTAATCACCAGGTATATATTTTTCCATTACCCCATCTAAATAAGTGATATAGTCATAAGTTACAGCATCTTTAGGCTCATAGCCCTTTACCTTTCCATAAGTTACGCGCAGGGTGCTATTAGCATCGGGGAAGATGCGGTCTGAAGGTTTGGAGAACTCTAAAATAGCCTTCATATAAGTGCGTTGTAAGGCTTTAAGTTCATAGTCCAGCTGAGTGTAAGTAGGTACTACCTTTTCATTGAAGTAGGAAGAAATATCCTGTACAAACTGTACTCCTATATCATTTTTTAAACGTTGCTGAAAAGCCTGAGGCTCCAAGTTCAGTACTTTTTCCATTTCGGTTAATGACGCTAAAAACGACTCTTTGTATAGCTTATCGCTCATAGCCTTCACATCTAAGCCCTGCATATTAGGTGATAAAAATTCTTTAGGCATAGCCTTTATGTAATAGGCTGCTGCTGCCTCGAACACTGCCTTATCTACCTTTAAATCATAGTCCTTAAATATGCCTTGGAACATAGCAGCATAATTCTTTTTACGGTCATTAAACGACTGTGCACCGCGTTCTGCCAGTATATTTTGCAATTGCAATATTCTAAATCCGTTGGAAAGCAAGGTTACATTGCGCTGTACAAACTCCCAATACAAATCTATTGAAAGATGATAATCTTTTATAGCAGCGTATTTTTGCTCAAAATCATTCAGAATATGCCCATACTCATTCATTTTACCTGCTTTTTGTATCGCTTTCTGGAATTTTTCTTCTTGTGCGCGTTTCAGTGCTACAGCCCCCGATTGTTTTAAACCTTGCGTTTCGCCTATCCATTTTTTCCAGTAGTTAGCTACGCTAGCGTATTTAGAGGCGTATTTAATTTTAATTTCGTTATCGGCACGCATAAAGCCGTCTTGTGCTTTTAGCACCACATCGCGGATACCAATTTTGGCAGGGTTTAGCACATTAACTATCTGCTCTACCGCTACGGCAGGTAAGTACTCTTGCGTTTGACCAGGATAGCCAAAGACCATTGTAAAATCACCTTCTTTTATCCCTTTAAGTGAAATAGGGAAGAAGTGTTTAGGCACGTAAGGCACATTGTCTTTGGAGTAGGCTGCTGGTCGGTTGTGTTTATCGGCATAAATTCTAAAAAGGGAGAAGTCGCCGGTATGACGTGGCCACACCCAGTTATCGGTATCCGAACCGAACTTACCTATAGCCGAAGGGGGAGCACCTACCAAACGTACATCTTTAAAGGTTTCTACTACAAAAAGTATGTACTGATTTCCTAAATAAAAAGAGCGAATGCGGTTTTCTTGCCAAGACTCTTTAGGTGAGTTTTTTACCAAATCGGCTATGTTTTTTTCTATTTTAGAGGCTCTTTCGGCTTCGGTAGTCAAGTTATTAGTACCAGCAAGCACTTTAGAGGTTACATCTTCTATTTTTACGATAAAAGTCACCTCTAAATTCTTATTAGGCAGCTCTTCCGAAAGATTTTTAGCCCAAAAACCATCGGTAAGGTAATCGTTTTGCAGGGTAGAGTGCGCTTGTATTTGCCCATATCCGCAATGGTGATTGGTAAGCAACAAGCCTCTGTTGGAAATCACTTCGGCAGTACAACCTCCGTTAAAGTGAGGTACGGCATCTTTCAAGCTCGATTTGTTCACACTGTAAATATCACTTACCGACATTTTCATACCCAGTGATTTCATTTCTTTAGCATTCATTCCTTCCAAAAGCGAAGGAATCCACATACCGCCCTGCTGCCCAAACAAACTTATAGGCATTAAGTAACAAGTAACAAGTAATAAAATAAGTTTTTTCATTGATATAATCATTAATTTTTTTGAGACTGCAAAGGTAAAAAATAATTAGCAAATTAGCAAATTAGCAAGGCTGCTAATTTGCTAATTTAGGTAAAGTAGGCTACTGCAAAACCTACACACACACTTAAAAACTTAAGGAGGTTAAACCTATGTCCTTCGGAATTTTCAAACAAGATAACAGTCGAAATATGTAGGAAAATACCTATTACAATAGCCGAAAGTTCGGTGTGATAGTTTATAAGTCCTGGTACAGTACTGCTAAGCAAGGTACCTAAGGGGGTCATCAGTGAGAAAAAGAGCAAAAACAGTGCTGTTTGCCATTTTTTAACCCCCGAATTGACAAAAAAAGTAGTCAGCACTATAGCTACGGGCAGTTTATGTACAAAAATACCATACACAAGGTCGTGGTTATGTCCGTGTGAAAGCGGAAACCCTTCTAAAACCGAGTGAATACTCAAACTTACAAACAGTGATAGCGGAAAGGCTGTATGCGTATGAGGGTGAGGGTGCTGGGTATGACCGTGTTCGGCTCCGTGTGAGAAAAACTCTAACACTATTTGCAGCAATACCCCTGCAATAACAAACAAGCCTATGTATTTAAAATCGTGAGGCTCTTCTTGGTGTGAGTGATACACTTCGGGTATCAGGACAAATACAGTAAGAGCTAACAGATACGCCCCGCTGAATGAAAGCAGTAGCTTAGTGTATTGGTGTTGGGCAGGCTTAAAAAAAGTAACAAATAAGTACCCTAAAAGCACTGCCAAAAAAGGAAGTAAATAATTCATTGTACTATATATCTTTTCTAAAGGTAGCCCGACGCGCAAAGATGATAGGGTCAAAGCTCTTCCAAAGCTGTTGTATTGCCATATTCTCCTCTAATTCGGGAGTAACAACACATTTTACAACCCCATTGCGTTTAAACACATCGTAATAATAATCGAACAATAAGGCAGGAATACCTTTGCTTTGGTATTCGGGGGCTACCCCTATGAGGTAGAACTCAACCGTATCGTGGTGTTTTTTAGCCTGTAATAAGTGCCACCACCCCAAAGGCAACAGCTTGCCTTGCGCTTTTTGCAAAGCTTTGGAGAAAGAAGGCATTACTATGGCAAAACATATCAGTTTTCCGTCTTTATCCTCGATAAAACGTATGTATTCCGGATTGATAAAGGGAATGTACTTTTGCTTAAAATAATCTTGCTGACGGTCACTTATAGGCACGTACGACGCCAGTTTGGAATAGGTTTCATTATAGAGGGCAAACATAGCATCGACGTGCTTGAGTACCTCCTTAGTAGTAGGGGTATCAATAAGCCTTACGCCATAGCGTTTGCGAATGGCTTCAGCTGTCTTTTTAAAAAGTTCAGGTTTAGAATTTTCCAATAAAAACGACATATCGATAAAGCCTTTTTCTTTGGTAAAACCCAACTGCTGCAAGTGCTGGTAGTAGTAAGGGTGGTGGTACCAAGTCATCATATTCGATAGCTGGTCATAACCATCGGTAAGCAGCCCCACCTTATCCATACTGCTAAAGCCCATAGGCCCCTCTATATAAGTCAGTTGGTGCTTACGAGCCTCTTCAGCCACTTTATCTAAAAGGGCTCGGGTTACCTCAAGGTCGTCAATCATATCAAGCCAGCCAAAGCGCATTTTTTTAACCCCTTGTGCTATATCACTTTGGTTAATGATAGCTGCCACGCGCCCTACTATCTGGTTTTGGGCGTTGTAAGCCAAAAAGAAAGAGGCTTGAGCATTGTCAAAAACAGGGTTCTTCTGCCTATCAAACGATGCTACCTCATCGGCTATAAGAGGCGGTACCCAATAAGGATTTTTTTTGTACAATGAGAAAGGGAACTTTACAAAGTTGGTAAGTTCCTTTTTAGTGGCTATTTGTTTAATCGAAATCATTCTTTTTTCTTTTCTTAGCTTTTTTCTTGTGTTTTATTTTAGTAGGTTCAAGCTTTTCTTTCATCTTCTTTTTGATAAAGCTATTGTGGTTATCTATGCGGTATGACACGCCTATAAGCCCCATATAACGCTGCGGAGTATCATTCCACCCAAAGCCCAAATCGGCATTGAGTTGTAGGTAGTGCGAGGCAATAAAAGCCACTCCAAAGCGCGTAATTTGGTCGTCGTAGTACTTGCTAAAAATACCCTGTTGTTCGGCAAAAATACTGAACCACCCATTGTCCAAGTTATGAGTAAGGGTTAAGATATAGCTGTATTCGGTAGTTTCTTTTTTAAGGAAGCGGTCGCCTATAAGGTTAGCTACTACTACCACCCTCGGGATAGGTTCTGCCTGAAAGATAGCCGCTAATTTAGGTGATAGGGTAGGCACTTCGGTATAATAATAGCGGTTATTAGGAAAAAAATTCATACCTGCATAAACCGCTATAGAGGGAGTAAGATTGCGCCAGCGGAAAGAGTTATTAGCTTTCCAGCTGTAAATATTAGGTTCTTCATCTAAGAATTTAGGTTTAAAAAGCAAGTATTTAGCCCCAATAGTGTTATTTACAAAGCCAAAGTGAGTGGTGGTATTATGAGGAGTAAAGGTTTTATCATAAGCTAAGGTGCCGTTAAGCATTACCTCCAATTGTTCCCTAAAAAAGCCATACCTAACAGCGTAGTTTACCCCTGTAAAGTTCATAGAGGTGTTCCAGTGTTTATGATTATTGCGTTCGTACCACAATCCGCCTTCAAACTGCAACACCCTTGCCCCTACGGCATAGGCACTTTGTGAGTTACCAGGTAGGTTAGAGTTGATAATTTCGGTGTACTGAGCAGAGGTAAGTAGCGGCATAAGAGCCAGCATTAGTAAGTATATTCTTTTCATTATTGCAATTGTAGAATTATTTCGGTGCAAAGATACAAAACAATTATCAATTAGCAAAGAACAATGAACAATTATGCTGGAGAGCTGTTTTTACGCAGAGAAGGAGAAAAAAAATGAACTTTAAAGAAGGAAGTATTTATTTTTTAGGGGGCGTAATTGCTGAGGTGACAAATCCTCTTCTGTTGGTTTTCTAACTTCTCCATTCTTATGATTGATATGAGGAGTCGGAATTGGAACTCCATCCTTATTCCTATGGGCAGCGCCCGGTGTTTCATCTCCTTTTCCTCCATCAAAACGTTTCACAGGGTTAAAAAACGTCTGTTCTTTCTATTTAAAGAATTTTTTCACATCGGAATTTGCTATACTGTGAGCTAATGAATAGGCACTTACTCCATAATTATTTTTTAAATGAGCATCGGCACCTTTATTTAGTAATATATTAATCATTTCACTATAAGTATCAATATCGCGTTTGTAATAAAAAACTAAAGAAAATAAGATTGTATTACCATTAATATTTTGTGCGTTTATATCAGCTCCTTTTTCTATGAGATAGTCAAAAGCCTCTATATTTTTAGTAATAACAGCAAAATGCATAGGAGAATATCCATATTGTTTGTCCTTTTGTTTTTGATTAATATCAATACCTCTATTTATTAAAGCATTTAATATCTTTTTTGTGGGAATTTTTTTTGCTTCCTTAGTTTTAAGATAATAATGTAATATATTGTTTCCAAACTTATCATAATCATCAATATTATAAGTCTCTAAACAATTTTTAAATTTTTCCCAATCTCCTTCTAAAAGGACTTTTTTTAATTCATCTATTGTCATAACTACATTTTTTAATGTTCATACCCTCTATATTTTCCTCCATCAGAAGAACTTTCCCTCTTATCTTCAAACCCTAAATTCGATAAATCGTTATAATCATCTATAACTTCTCTTCTTGTCTTATTTTGATTTTCAGTAGCCTCTTGATATTCTCTCCAAGATTGATTTTGGTGTCCAATTATTTCATCACCAGGCTCTATGGGTTTACCTGTCTTAGCACTTATATATTTTCCATCTTCTGTTTTTTCACTATTCTCATATAAATAATCTTTGGTCTCTTTTCTCCATTTGGGACGTCTCTGTAGGTTTTTAGGTAAATCTTTTACTCGTTTTCCTCTTGTAAGCCCCAATACATCCACCCAAGCATTCGTATCACTGACAACTACTCATACCGCAAAATTATTTTTGAAATATTTTGTGGGGTGTTTTGGTTAGAGAGTTATAGTTAGCAAAGTTTTTGTGATAGATGCTTACCGATCAATATTCAAAAAGATGTTCATCTATAACTGTACTATAGTCGTACACAGTACACACGAATTGTGCCACAAAAATTTTAGTAGAGCCTATCTATATTGTGTAGAGATAACAATAATCTGATATATATTCTATTGTAGTTGGCAGTGTAAATCTATCAAAATATTCTTTATTTTCCCCTTCTAAATTATTGAATAAATCTTTAATAATTTCTTCTCGGATATTTTTATTTTTTAACAGAAAAACATTACCATCTGCTTTTCTGATAGTGTTTAGAAAAAAAGGTAGTAAATATTTCGTGTATACTTCATATCTATGATTCTTTATAGAAGGTGAATCTATCTCTCTCTTAGAAAAATTAATAAGAGTATTTACAACATCTGTTTCAATAAGATTTCTAATTTTTTTCTCACTTGCTTCCAAAAATATATCGGTCATCGTATTAGCCTTAAATATCTCTAACTTAATGTTAGCAGAGAGACTACTCAAACTGTCATCAGGAAAACAAATAGGTCCAACCCAAAGATTTATTCTAAAAACCTCAACGGGATTATTTTTATAGGCATCTATAATAATGTAACAATAATGAATATCATCTAAACGTTTTATAAAGGATACCATATTTTTATGCCAAAACCTTTTAGCTGTTTTAAAACCGAATGAATTTATTAAAAGTGTGAATTTTTTAAGTATTAATTGAGAATCTAACATAATATAATAACTATTTATTATTGTTATAAGTAGAACCACTTGAATATTCAATACCATTATCTTTTAATCTTTTTAAGATTGGTTCCATATCTGGTACTCCTTTTGGGTCATTAAGAAAGTGCCAATGAGGGTTTGCTTCTCCAGATTGTTTGTACTTAATATCCTTATCTATTTGCTTATTCATATGATCAATCTCGCTTTGAGTCCTCTCTCTTTTAAAATTAGCTGATTTAAACTCTATATCTTTACCATCGTATTCCTTATCATAAACTCTATCTTTTAACCTTTTTCCTTTTCCTTCTCCAAAAATTTTAGTGGCTTCATCATCATGAAATTTTCGTGCGTAATACCACCAGCTTGATAACCCCAGCACATCCACCCAAGCATTGGTATCCCCAACATAAGCAAACACATTAAACCCACCTAAGAGTTTAATCGGGTCTTCACTTATATACCTCCCCGTTTCAGGGTGATAATACCTAAACCTATTGTAACACAACTCAACCTCGCTATCATAGTACTGTCCTTGGTATTTGAACGGACATCTAAAGTTTTCTTTAGCAAAACCTTGACGGGAGTTGCCATAGAGGTCTTGCTCGCGTTCCCATATCAGCTCGCCTTCTTGGTTGTAGGCTCTTCATTAGTGCATAGTGTATAGTGATGATAGAGTAATGCTTGCCATTTGCATTAGCTCTCTTAAGAAAAAAGTACAACAAACTATTCATACCGCAAAATTATTTTTGAAATATTTTGCGGGGTATTTTGTTATTTGCTGATTGTTAGAGGGTTGTGATTGTTGTTTTTTGTGGTTAGTTTTTCTTTT
>CAUREJ010000029.1:0-27479 GCA_963523735.1 uncultured Capnocytophaga sp. | reverse complement strand
CCGAAGTAGAAATAGCCCGTTGGTTAGTAAAAACGGGTGATTATGTAACCAAAGACCAAGCTATTGCCGAAGTAGATTCGGATAAAGCTACTCTTGAACTCCCTGCCGAAGCTGCAGGGGTTATCACCCTAAAAGCTGAAGAAGGCGAAGCTGTAAAGGTAGGACAAGTAGTATGCCTAATAGATACTGAGGCACAAGCTCCTGCTACTGCAAGCTCTCCAAAAGAAGCTCCTAAGGCTGAAGCACCTGCTGTAAAGGTTGAGGCTCCTGCCGTTAAAGTAGAAGCCCCAGCAGTACAACTGCCTAACCCAGTACAAGAACCAAGCCCTGCTGCACGCAAAATATTAGCAGAACGTGAAATACCTGCTGCAGCTGTAACAGGTACAGGCAAAGCAGGACGTATCACCAAGAATGATGCCCTTAATGCTTCTAAACCTTCAATGGGTACTCCTACCGGTGGGGTACGCCGTGAAGTACGTGCCAAAATGAGTATGTTGCGCCGCAAAGTAGCCGAACGATTGGTAAGTGCTAAGAACGAAACCGCTATGCTTACTACCTTTAATGAGGTAGATATGACAGCTATCTTCCAACTACGCGCTCAATACAAAGATGCTTTCAAGGAACGTCATAATGTAGGATTAGGCTTTATGTCGTTCTTTACCTTGGCAGTAGTACGTGCCCTTAAATTATTCCCCGATGTTAATTCAATGATTGATGGGCAAGAAAAGGTAACCTATGATTTTTGTGATATATCTGTAGCGGTGTCAGGACCTAAAGGCTTAATGGTACCTGTAATACGCAATGCCGAAAACTTGTCTTTCCGCGGTGTAGAAGCCGAAGTAAAACGCTTGGCTACTCGTGCGCGCGACGGACAAATAACCGTTGATGAAATGACGGGCGGTACCTTTACCATTACTAATGGTGGCGTGTTCGGCTCTATGCTTTCTACCCCTATTATCAATCCTCCACAATCAGGAATATTAGGTATGCACAATATTGTAGACCGTGCTATAGTACGTGAAGGGAAAATAGTAATTGCCCCTGTGATGTATGTAGCCCTATCGTATGACCACCGCATTATAGACGGACGCGAGTCGGTAGGATTTTTGGTAGCTGTAAAAGAGGCTTTGGAAAACCCAGTAGAATTGCTAATGAATGGCAATCCACAACAAGCTTTAGAATTGTAACCTGATATGGAAATAACCTATCGTTTGCCCGAAATAGCAACTATAGCCAATACAATCCTTACTTACCTTACCCATAAGGTAGTGGTATTTAAAGGGGGAATGGGGCTGGGTAAAACTACCCTCATTAAGGCATTGGCACAAGCTTTGGGCAGCACCGACAATGTGAGCAGCCCTACCTTTGGTTTGGTGAATCCTTATGAAGGTACCGATTGCCGCATTTATCACTTCGACTTTTATCGCATTAAAAACGAGCAAGAGGCTTTTGATATAGGTTTTGAAGAATACCTTTATTCTGGCGATTGGTGTTTCATTGAATGGGCAGAGCGTGTAGCGCATTACTTACCCGACCAGTACACTACGCTTGAAATAGTATATGTTGATAAAATTACCAGAAAGGTTCTGATTGGTTAAAAAAATGACTTTGCCAAAGTATCGTGCTTTGGCAAAGTTTTTTATTGAATAAATTATGAAATATCTTCTTCATTTTAAGCGCCCCGCAGGTACTTCGCGCGGGGTATTGACTTCTAAAGAAACTTTTTTCTTAATAGCCGAACGCAATGGCAAAAAAGGTATAGGTGAATGCAACCTTTTTAGAGGACTTAGTGCCGATGATGTGCCTGACTATGAAGCAAAATTGCAATGGGTAACACAACACCTTCATTTAGGCGAAGCGGCTTTGTTGCAGGAACTTACTGCTTTCCCTTCTATACAATTTGGAGTGGAACAGCTATTCCGCTCATTGGAAGCCCCTGAATGGTATGAGCTTTTTCCTTCAGATTTTACCAAAGGCAAAGTGGCTATTCCTATTAATGGGCTTATCTGGATGGGAACTTCGGCTTTTATGAAAGAACAGATTAAGGAGAAGTTAGCACAAGGATTTAGCTGTATCAAGATGAAGATTGGTGCTATTGATTTTGAAGAAGAATACAGCTTACTTAAAGGGTTACGAAAAGAGTTTTCCCCTACTGATATTGAGATACGTGTAGATGCTAATGGAGCTTTTTCGGCACAGAAAGCTCCTGAATATTTGGAGCGTTTGGCTGCCTTACAACTGCACTCAATTGAGCAGCCTATTAAAGCAGGGCAGTGGGAGGCTATGGCACAACTATGCGCTTCTACACCTTTGCCTATAGCATTAGATGAAGAACTAATAGGTGTTTTCACTACCGAGGCTAAACAGGAACTGCTTGATACTGTAAAACCGCAGTACATTATTTTAAAACCTTCATTGATAGGAGGCTATAGCGGGAGTGAGCAGTGGATAGCCCTTGCCGAACAGCAAGGTATAGGCTGGTGGGTTACTTCGGCTTTGGAAAGCAATATAGGGCTGAACGCTATTGCCCAATGGACATACACCCTTCACAACCAGCTGCCACAGGGGTTGGGTACAGGAGCTTTGTATACTAATAATATACCTTTTCCGCTTTCGGTAGGAGGGGGGCAACTGCATTTTAATCCTTCCGAGCGCGTAGCATTTCCCTTTTCATAGGTGGACCAGGTAGTCGTTCCACAGTGAAACCACAGGCTTGCATAGCACGGCGTACACTGCCCTTAGCGGCATAGGTTACTAATACACCCCCTTGCTTAAGGGCATTGTACATTCTTCTAAAAATATCTTCTTCCCATAGCTCGGGTTGTACTTGTGCGCCAAAGGCATCGAAGTAAATGAGGTTAAATTGCTCATCGTCATTAATGGTTTCAAAGCGTTGTAATCGTTTTTTGAAGCTGAAAGTAGGGGAGAGGGTAATGTTTTCATTCCACGTACAACAGTGCATTTGCTTAAATATAGGGTTTAACTGAGGTGCCTTTAGCATTTCGGGGTAATTCATCATAGAGGCTTGTTCCCATTGTAGGGGATAAGCCTCTGTTGTTTCATAATGAATGCTGAGTTGCAGACTGCTGTGATGCTGATAGGTAACTAAGGCATTTAGCCCTGTGCCAAAACCAACTTCTAAGATAGAAATAGGTTGGTGGGTAAATAGCTGTAGCCCCTTGCTGATGAATACGTGTAGGCATTCTTGCAGGGCACCGTGCTTGGAGTGATAGGTTTCATCGAGTTCGGGAATGTAGAGGCTGGTAGAGCCATCGGAGGTTTTTATAAGTTCAATCATATCGTAAGAATTTAAAGGTAAAAAAACGTGGGTTTTATTGCCTTTTTTTGTTGCTTAAATTAGGTTAAACGCACGAAATTTGTAAAACGATAAGGGAGAGTGAAAAAGAGCTGTTTTTCTGCCTTTTGGGTGAAAAATAGAAAAATATACTATTTTTGGGCTGTTTGGCAGATAGTGATGGTTTGGTAATAGTATGCTTATCCTTCGCTCATAGTTCGCTTATAGTTCGCTCATCCTTCGCTCAAAGCTCAAACAGAAAATTTTTCTGTTGGGGTATCTTAGATTTTTGCTCATAGTTCGTTACGTACTTGGCTGCGGCAGCTCGTTATGACACACTTGGTTGTGCCTGCTTACTGGCTATCCTTGTATCAAAGCTAAAACAAGGGATTTTTCAGTTCGATATAGATGAAAATTTTGTGCGTTTGACCTATCCTTAAATTGTAATACTTTAATTATTAGTAGTTTGTAAAATAAGTGAAAAAGTTTTTTGTTTTAATGGGGCAAAGTTAAAAAATATTTTGTACCTTTGACGAAATTTTGATTAGCAAATTATGACTGCCATACATAATAGGCTGTTACTATAATATGAGCTTTTAGTGAGATAGTGGTTCGATAGGGTAGAGGTGACGGAAAAAATAGGTTGGCTTGAGGTGACATTTAAGCAAGGAACAAGAGCTGATTGGAAAAAATAAGGAAATTAATAAACAAAAAAATAATAGGATTAGGATTGAAATAGCTGAAATTCTAATTTAACATCTAAAACTAAAACAATATGAATTTAAAAATTGAAAAAGTAAAAGAGAGTCGTATTAACGAAGTGGACTTTTCAAAATTGAGTTTTGGTAAGACTTTTGCTGACCATATGTTTATTTGTGAGTACAAAGACGGTCAGTGGCAAAACCCTACAATTAAGCCTTATGCGCCTGTAACACTTGAGCCTTCGGCGAGTGTATTTCATTACGGGCAGGCTGTTTTTGAGGGTATGAAAGCTTATAAGGACGATGAGGGGCACGTGTTTTTGTTTCGCCCTCAGGAAAATTATAAGCGTATAAACAAGTCGTGTGCGCGTTTGGCGATGCCTGAGTTTCCTGAAGAATGGTTTGACCAAGCTTTAAGAACATTGGTAGACATAGATAGTGATTGGGTAAAACCAGGTTTTGGCAATGCGTTGTACTTGCGTCCGTTTATGATTGCTACGTCGGCAGGGGTACAGGCATCACCTTCTAAGGAATATCTTTTTATGATTATTACAGCTCCGGTACAGGCATACTATTCGGGAGATGTGAAGGTGAAGATAGCAGATTACTACAGCCGTGCTGCTAATGGAGGTTTTGGTTTTGCTAAAGCAGCGGGTAACTATGCTGGTCAGTTTTTCCCTACACGTGAGGCTGCTAATGAGGGTTACCAACAGGTAATGTGGACAGATGATGCTACTCACCAATACTTGGAAGAGGCAGGTACAATGAACTTGTGGTTCCGCTTTGGTGATACTTTAGTTACTTCCCCTACCAGTGAGCGTATTTTAGATGGGGTTACCCGTAAGAGTATTATTGCGATGGCAGAGCATTTGGGTATTAAGACTGAAGTGCGCCCTGTGAAAGTAGATGAGCTTATTGAGGCTGCTGAAAACGGAACTTTGAAAGAAGCTTTTGGTTGTGGAACGGCTGCTGTGATTAGTCCGATTTCAGGATTTGGCTATAAAGGCAAGGATTACACTGTAAATAGACCTGCAGAATTGTATACCGATAAAATTAAACAAGCTATACTTAATATACAGTATAACAAAGGGTTAGACCCATTTGGCTGGCGTGTACAAGTTAAGTAGCATAAAAAAAGTAAAAAAAAAGTTGTTGAAAAATTTGCAGGTTTCAAAAAATGTCGTACCTTTGCACCCGTAAATAAGAAACAACAATGGCCTCGTGGCGCAACTGAATAGCGCATCTGATTACGGCTCAGAAGGTTACAGGTTTGAATCCTGTCGAGGTCACTAAAAGGTAACATCATTTAGGTGTTACCTTTTGTTTTATTTGTTATTTATTAATTATTAATGAAACTATTCTATTTATGAAAAAATTATTTTATGTTCTTCTTTTCATAACCTTGCCTCTTACAGCTCAGATAAAGGTTATACCACAACCTAATGAAGTTACTTATCAGAAAGGGACTTGTTCTTTAAAGGCTTTGATTACCTACGAGCAGGATAAAACGCTGCGCAATACCGAGGGGTATAGATTGTTTATTAAGCCTAAAGGTATTACTATAAAGTATGTGGGCGAAGCGGGTAAGTTCTATGCTGAACAAACCTTAAAACAGCTTAAGGCTCAGGCTGAGGCTGAGGGCAAAACATCCTTGCCTTGTCTTACCATTAGTGATGAACCTCGTTTTCCTTATCGCGCCTTGATGATTGACCCTTCTCGTCATTATTGGAAGATAGAGGATATGAAGAAATATATTGATGTAATGGCGCAGTACAAACTTAATTACTTGCATTTGCACCTTACTGATGACCAAGGTTGGCGTATAGAAATAAAAAAATATCCTAAACTGACTGAAATAGGCTCTAAACGGGCTAATTTTGAGGGCTCTAAGCGGAATAATGAAGGTTTTTACACACAGGAAGAGATGAAAGACCTTGTGCAATACGCTTTGCAACGCCACGTGCAGCTGGTTCCTGAATTTGATATTCCTGGGCATAGTGATGCGGCTGTAGCAGCTTATCCTTACCTTAGTTGTAATGATACTATTATACCAGTGCGTACTACAGCGGGAGTATCTAAGAACTTGCTTTGCTTTGCCAAGCCAGAGGTTTATACTTTTATGGACGATGTAATTGCAGAGCTTTCAGCAATTTTTCCTTGTAAATATTTTCATATAGGGGGAGATGAAGCTCCTACTGATAAATGGATGGAACACCCTAAAGCCAAGCAATTATTGCGAGATAACCCTGACCTAAAAGCACAAGACTTGATGAGTGAATTTTTCCATAAGGTAAATGCATCATTGGTAAAAAATGGGAAGCAACCTCTTATTTGGATGGAGTTAGATATTCCTAATTATCCGCAGGGTAGTGTGATGTATTTGTGGCGTTATAGGACTACCCCCCAAGTGTTGGAACGTGCTAAGAATGATAACTTTAAGGTGATAGCTTCACCAGGTGAATACGCTTATTTTGATTACCCTCAGGCTAAAGACGACCTACCTAATGTGGGGTGGATGCCTACCCTTACTTTGCAAAGAGTATATGAGTTTAACCCAGCTTTTACACTTAATGCTGATGAAGAAAAACAACATATTCTGGGAGTAGAAGGTACTTTGTGGGGAGAGAGTGTAAAGGATTTGTTTAGAGCTTTTTATATGACTTATCCTCGAGCTTTGGCTCTGTCGGAAGCAGGATGGACACAAATGCCACAACGCAATTGGCAAGGATTTATTCAGAAATTAGATTTTCAGTTACAATATCTTCTTAAGCAGGGTGTAAATTACCGTCCGCCAGTAGAATTGGCAAATTAGCATATTGGCAGATTGCTAAATTATTTGTACATTTGCGCTTTGAAATGAGATAATTACTGAATGAAATACCTTTACACTTCTATATTAATAGCTTGTTTGTTAGGGTTTTGTGGTGTTACTACCGCACAAAATACCGACACTAAGACTCGCCGTATCGAGATTATTTACGGGGGAGAATTTACTATTGATAATGTTAAATATCCAGGAGCTACTATTTTTAAGTCGGACGGACAAAAGGTACAGTTTAGGCATCAGGGATTGGATGTGTGGTGTGATTTGGCAGTGCTTTACGAAGAGCGCAATGAGGTGATAGCCCGTGGTGATGTATTACTGCAACAAGGAGATACCTTGCAAATGAATAGTGAATATGTATCGTACAAGGGCGATACTAAAACGGCTGTAGCTAAGGAAAATGTGGTGTTGCGCAATGGGAATATGACACTTGAAACCCAAGAACTTTTCTTTGACCGCAATACTCAAGAGGCTTATTACAATAATTTTGGTAAGATTACTGACCCTGATAATGAGCTTACAAGTAAAGTAGGGAAGTACTATGCTACCCTGAAGAAAAATCAGTTTACTAATTCGGTAAAGATTGTAAATAAAGATTTTACAGTGCATTCACAGGTGTTAGATTACTATCACAATTCGGGGAATGCCTATTTTTACGGGAAAACTACTATTGTAGGCGCCGACTATAAGCTGTATTGCCAGCGGGGGTATTACGATACGCGCCGGCAGCAGGGATACTTTATGAAGGAAGCTAAAATAGAGTATGACCTGAAAACTCTTACTGGTGATAGTCTGTATTTTGATAGGGGGCGACAATTTGCTTCGGGGTCTAACCATATCTTTATAGCCGATACGGTAAATAAGACTTATGTAAGAGGGCATTACGGTGAGATACACAAGGCTAAAGACTCGATGTTTATCACTAAAAAGGCTCTTGTTATTGGCTTGGTAGAGAACGATTCGGTGTATATGCACGGGAAACGGATATTAGTAACAGGAAAAACAGGGCATCGGATTATTAGGGCTTACCCTGATGCGCGTATTTACAAAAGTGATATACAGGCGAAATGTGATTCTATTCACTCGAGTGAGGAAATAGGACTTACCCAGCTGATAGGGAAACCGGTGGCGTGGACAGGTGAAAGCCAAATGACGGGAGATAATATTCACCTAATAGCTAATGTGAAAACGCAGCAGATGGATTCACTAAAAGTGTTTCAGAATGCTTTAGTGGTAGAAAAGGATACGTTGAGCAATGATGGGTACAACCAAGTGAAAGGTAAGTTTCTGTATGGTAAGTTCAGAAATAACAGCTTGCGACAGATTGATTTTATGCAGAATACCGAGTCGATATACTATGTGTACAACGATACTAAGGAATTGATAGGTATTAATAAACTAACTTGTAGCCGAATAAAAATTTACTTGAATAAAGACCAACAGTTACAGCAAACTGTGTTTATTACGCAGCCTTCGGGTAATTTGTATCCGGAAGATAGACTGCCAATACCCGATAGAAAGTTCAAAGAGTTTGTGTGGAGAGGAGATGAACGCATTTTTAGTAAAGAGGCTATTTTCAGTGAAGAAGAAAAGCAACTTAAACCTAAGGAAATCAGAGGGATGAAGAGTCCTGAAGAGATAGATGCCGAAGAAAATGCTTTGGAACATTCTGAAGAGAAAGCAGCGGAAAAAGTACCCCTTGAGTTGTCTAAAAGCAAAAAGGAATAAAAAATGGCATTTTTATTGCGCAATAAACTGAAAAGAATTACCTTTGCACATTCATTAATTATAAATATTAGAAAGATATGAAAAAAATTATTATCGCTATTTCGATGTTGGGATTACTTGTAACATCGTGCGGTGTATCAAAAAAGAAGTATGCTGAGTTAGAGGCACGAAACAAACAAACGGAAGATTTGCTAAACAGTGCTACTGTAAAGCTAAATATGTGTTTGGATGAGAAACAAAAACTTAGCTATAAGGCAGAGAGCCTCAAAAATCAGAATGACTTGTTGCAACAAAACAATCAACAGTTACTTCAGAATATGGGGAATCTTACTACTCTGACCCAAAAAGGGGCTGAAAACCTTGAGAAATCATTGGAAAGTTTGCGAGAAAAAGACCTTACAATTAAAAACTTACGTGATGCGGTGACTCGCCGTGACTCGGTAAACCTTGCTTTGGTGCAAAGTTTGAAAGGAGTATTAGGAAATTTAGATGATGAAGATGTAGATATTAAGGTAGAAAAAGGAGTGGTATTTATCAATATATCTGATAAAATGCTCTTTAGCAGCGGTAGCTACACCATCACTAAAAACGCTAAAAGTGTATTGGAAAAAGTGGCTAAGGTGGTGAAAAACAAGCCAGATTTTGAGTTTATGGTAGAAGGACATACTGATAATGTAAACATTAAAACGAGTTGTATTCGAGATAACTGGGACTTGAGCGTGATGCGTGCTACAGAAATTGTACGTGTATTGCAAAATGACTTTGGGGTAGCTCCTGAACGTATGACAGCTGCAGGACGTAGCTATTATGTGCCTTTGGCAAGTAATGGAGATGCTGCTGGAAGGGCTTTGAATAGGCGTACACGTATAGTAGTACTACCTAAGCTTGACCAGTTCTACACTATGATAGAAGAGGGTATGAAAGACCCTGCTATTAGTGGTAGTAAAGGAAATTAATACTAAACATACTAGATTGATTGGAGAAAGGTTGTTCTATATTTAGGACAACTTTTTTTCGTTTTAAAATATTCATTGTTAATTGATAATTATTTTGTACCTTTGCCTCATCAAATCAAAAGAATGTTAAACTATTAATTGCTAAAAAATATGGCACTAATAAAATCGATTTCAGGATTCAGAGGTACTATTGGGGGAGTACCTGAAGATAACTTGACCCCTATTGATGCGGTGAAATTTGCTGCTGCTTATGGTACTTGGCTCAAAAATAATGTGCATAAAGACCGTGTGAAAGTGGTTGTAGGGCGTGATGCGCGTATTTCGGGTGAAATGGTGCAGAACCTTGTACAATACACTCTTGTAGGGTTGGGTATTGATGTAGTTGATTTAGGACTTAGTACTACCCCAACAGTAGAGGTAGCTGTAACTATGGAACAAGCCGATGGAGGTATTATACTTACCGCCAGCCATAACCCCAAACAATGGAATGCTTTAAAACTACTTAATAATAGAGGGGAATTTCTGAACGCACAAGATGGTGAAGAAGTGTTGCGCTTGGCCGCTAATAACGAGGTAACTTTTGCTGAAGTAGATGATTTAGGACATATTACTCATAATGATACTTATATACAACGCCATATTGATGCCGTGTTATCTCTTTTGCCATTGGCAACAATTGAGGCGATACGAAAACGCAAATTTAAAGTAGCAGTAGATGCAGTGAACTCGACAGGAGGTATTGCTATTCCTTTATTGTTAGAAAGATTAGAAGCTGAGATAGTGCCCCTTTACTGTGAGCCTAATGGACAATTTCCACATAATCCGGAACCGCTAAAAGAACATTTAGCTGATATTTGTGCCAAAGTGATAGAAACAAAAGCCGACTTAGGAGTGGTGGTAGACCCTGATGTGGATAGGCTTGCTCTTATTACCGAAGAAGGAGAGATGTTTGGCGAAGAATATACCTTAGTAGCTTGTGCTGACTATATTCTTAGTAAGAACAAAGGTAATGTAGTCTCGAACTTATCATCGTCAAGAGCTTTGTGTGATATAGCTGAAAAATACGGTGTGCAATACGCTGCGGCTGCTGTTGGCGAAGTGAATGTGGTAGCTAAAATGAAAGAGGTAAACGCTGTAATAGGCGGAGAAGGTAATGGAGGTGTAATATTTCCTGAACTACACTATGGACGAGATGCCCTTGTGGGAGTAGCTTTGTTTCTTTCACTATTAGTAGAAAAAGGAATTAAGGTGAGTGAATTGCGGAAAAACTATCCTGCTTACTTTATGAGTAAGAACAAAATACAGCTCGGTTCGGGACTTAATCCTGATAAAGTGCTTGGAGCAATGAAAGAAAAATATGCAGATGAACAAATAAGTACTATAGATGGATTAAAAATTGACTTTCCGCATAGCTGGGTACACTTGCGAAAATCGAATACCGAACCTATTATTCGTATCTATACGGAGGCTAAAAGCCAGTTAGCTGCCGATGAGTTAGCCGAGAGGTTCTTAGAAGAGATTAAAGAATTACCAAATTAGAGAATTAAGGCTGTCCAAAAAGCTTTTTGTAAACATATTTTTTATAAAGAATCAATTTCAGCAAGTTTATTATGCTTTTTAGACAGCCTTATTAACTACTAACATTGAAGAGTTATATGATGAAAAAAATAGTATATATTGATATGGATAATGTACTTGTAGATTTTACTACAGGTATTGCAGTTCTATCAGAAGAACTAAAAGAAAAATATAGAGGTAATTATGATGAAACACCTCACATATTTTCATTGATGCAGCCTTTGGAAGGGGCTGTTGACGCCGTACATCGGTTAGTGAAACAATATGATGTGTATATACTTTCGACTTCTCCTTGGCTAAATTCTACTGCGTGGAGTGATAAAGTGGAATGGATACAAAAGTACTTTGGAAAAGATGAACAATCGCCTTTGTACAAACGTCTTATTCTTAGTCACCATAAGAATTTGCTACAAGGGGATTACCTTATTGATGACCGTACTAAGAATGGGGCAGCAAATTTTAAAGGAGAATTAATTCTATTTGGCTCTGACGATTATCCCAATTGGAAAGCTGTTTTAGATAAATTGTTACCTACAAGTAATTAATATTTTGAAATAAAAGACACACAAATAAAATTTTATGATTAAACTGATAGTTTCGGATATTGATGGTACTATGGTGAATAGCCAAAAAGAAGTGCCCGATAGTTTCTGGAGTACTTTTGATACTATGCACGCCAAAGGTATTATTTTTTGTGCTGCCAGCGGGCGGCAAGTGCAGAGCTTACACGAACTTTTTGCTCCTATTAAAGATTTGATAGCTTATGCTCCTGATAATGGAGCATCACTTATTTATCAAGGAGAAACCCTTTTTGAACGCCCTATATCTTTAGCATCTTTCTTACCTATATTGCGTACTTGTGAGCAGATAAATCAAATAGGTGTTGCTCTTTGCGGTAGGAATAGTGCTTATATCAAGACTTCAGATGATTGGATTTTTGATGAAATAGCTCGTCATTACCCAGCCCATACAAGGGTAGAGGACTTTGCAGCTATTAACGATGATATTTTTAAGATTACAGTATGTGATAGAGGTATCTCTCGCCTGAACTCTTATCGCTATTTGCAGCAGTATAACCGAGACTTTAATGTGGTAGTTTCAGGTGATATTTGGTTAGATATCACTCGTAAAGACGTGAACAAAGGAGATGCTATCGTACACTTGCAAAATATTCTGGGTATTTTACCTGATGAAACAGTTGTGTTTGGCGACCATATGAACGATGTAGAGCTTATTCAGTGTGCTACCCATAGCTATGCAATGAAAAATGGACAAGAAGAATTAAAAAAACTTGCTAACAATGTAACTGAGTATGATAATAACCAAGCAGGAGTAGTGCGTGAAATACAAAAAATACTACAAAACTTATAAAAATCACTTTAGTAAAAATAAGAATGAAAAAATTACTGCTACTGAGTTTCTTGGTAATCTCTGTTTTTGTATCGGCACAACATAAATACACACTTAGCGGTTCCATAACCGATGCTTCAAACGGTGAAAAGCTATTAGGGGTAAACTTTGTTATCAAAGAACTTCATACAGGTACTTCAACTAATGAGTATGGCTTTTACTCTATTACACTTCCTGAGGGCAAATACACTTTATCGATAGAATATATAGGCTATGGCACTCGTGAGGAAACAGTAATACTGAATAAAAATATTCGTAAAGATTACAAACTTAAACCTGAAACAATTGAACTTTCGGGAATAGAACTCACTGCTAATGCTGTACCTAAAGCTGCGGTGCGCAAGCCCGAAATGAGTGTAGCTTCTATTCCTATTACTACTGTAAAAAAGCTACCTGTATTGGTCGGTGAGGTAGATATTATTAAAACACTAATGCAAATGCCTGGTGTAAGCAATGCAGGCGAGGCATCTTCAGGGTTTAATGTACGCGGTGGTGCAGCCGACCAAAACTTAGTTCTTCTTGATGAGGCTACTATTTTTAACTCCTCACACCTTTTTGGTTTTCTTAGTGTGTTCAATGCCGATGCGGTACGTGATATGAAACTTTATAAAGGCGGTATTCCGGCACGTTATGGAGGGCGTATAGCCTCGGTATTGGATATATATCAGAAAGAAGGCAATAAAAATAATTTTGCAGCTACAGGTGGTATAGGGGTACTTTCATCTAGATTGCTGGCTGAAGGACCTATAGTAAAGGATAAAGCTTCGTTTTTATTAGGAGGGAGGGCTTCGTATGCACATCTTTTTCTGAAACTTGCCAATAATAAAAATAGTGCCTATTTTTATGACCTCAACACTAAGTTATCATACCAGTTAGACCCCAATAATGCTCTTTACTTATCGGGGTATTTTGGGCGTGACTTCTTCAATTTAAGTGATAACTTTATAAATAGTTATGGTAATGCATTGCTAAATCTACGATGGAATCACTTGTTTAACAATAAGCTTTTTTCTAATCTTTCTGTAATATATAGCAATTATGACTACCGTTTTGACTTTGACTTGCTGGGTATGGAATGGACATCGGGTATACAGAACTGTAACCTGAAATACGACTTTAAGAACTACCTTAGTGAACACCTCAAACTCAGTTATGGATTGCAGGGCTTGTACTATAAGTTCAGTCCAGGGAAGATAGTGCCTACTACCGAAATTTCGACTATTAAAGAGAGAATACTTGATAACAAATACGCTGCCGAAATAGCTTTTTATGCCGATGCTGAACATAAAATTACCGATGCCTTGAACCTATCATACGGGCTTAGGATTAGTTCTTTCTATCACTTAGGAAAACGAAATATGAATGTATACCGCAATGATAACCCTGTTGATTTCAATGTAGATAGACAGTTATATCACAAAGGTACGCCTATAGGAACTAAGCTATACAGTAGTGGTAAGATTATTGATTTATTCTCATATATGGAACCTCGTTTTACTATGAGTTATGCTTTTAATGACCAACAGTCGGTTAAGGCAAGCTATGCACGCACAGCCCAATATGTACACCTCATATCAAATACCTCATCACCTTCGCCCCTAAATGTATGGGCTCCTACCGATAAGTTTATCAAACCTCAATTGGCAAACCAAGTGGCTGTAGGCTACGCTTCGAATATTATAGATGACAAATATACTATTGAGGTGGAAACTTATTACAAGAAAGTAAAAAACCGCTTAGATTACATTAACGGTGCTAACCTTATAGCTAATGAAGCTATTGAGCAGGTATTGCTACCAGGGGTAAATAGAGCGTATGGGTTAGAACTACTCTTTCGCAAGAATACAGGCAGACTAACAGGATGGATAGCCTATACACTTTCTAAGTCTGAAATGCAAACCAAAGGACGTACCCCCGATGAAATAGGTATTAACTACGGCAATTGGTACAATGCAGCTTATGATAAGCCTCACGACCTATCTATTACCGCTACTTATGAAGCTTCGCCTAAATGGACGGTTGGAGCAGTGTTTAATCTACAATCAGGGTTACCAGTGAATTATCCGGTAGGGCGTTATAATTATTTAGGACTTTCTATCCCTAACTACAGTAAGCGCAATGAATACCGTATGCCTACTTATCATCGTTTAGACCTTTCGGCTACTTATACTCCTCATCCCACAGGTAAACACTGGAAAAGTGAATGGGTGTTCGGTATCTACAATGTGTACAATCGTAAGAATGCTGTAACTATTTCGTTCCAAGAAAATCAAGATACTCACCAGAACGAAGCGGTGAAACTGTCTATTTTTGGTATTATCCCCAGTGTTACTTATAATTTTAAATTCTAAATCTTCAACAAAAATACTAAAATGAAATATATCTATACCCTCTTTTCTTTGTTTTTCTTTATCTCGTGCCAAGAGGTAATTGACCTAAAATTGGATACAGCTCCGCAACAGTTGGTAATTGATGCCTCTTTAGATTGGAAGAAAGGTACCTCGAAGGCTTACCCTATAGTAAATATTAGCTATACAGAACCCTATTTTGGTGGTACCCGTTCGGCTGCTATCCCTGATGCTATTGTGAAAATTAAAACTTCAACCGAAACTTATAATCTTACTCTTTGGGACGGTACTACCACCCTTACTACTCATTTATTAGCACCGCTAAAAAGGGGGAGCCGCTATATCTATACCGATGGTATTACCCCGCATATAGGTGAAGTATACCAACTTGAAATACAGCTAAAAGGCGAAACTTACACCTCACAAACTAAGATGCTTGAAGCACCCGAGTTATTACCTAAAGGCATTGTACAACGTGAAAACGGCGGTGTGTTGGGGAACCAAAAAGAAATAAGATATACCTTTGATGGTATTAACGATGGTACTGCTAACGCTTTCTTAGGGCAATTAGAAATCACCAATCGTAAGAAAGCTAATTATTTTGCTTTAGACGATAATTACATAGCCAATAATAAGTTCTTTTTTATTGTGGCAGGTACAGCTAATGAAGCATTAAAAACAGGCGATAAGATTGTAACTACTCTTTATCGTATTTCGCCTCAGTACAAAGACTATGTGCAGATGTTACTCCGTATCTCACGAGGGCAAGGACCGTATGTCATTCCTGAACAACCTGTGGGCAATATAGTAAACAAGCAAAACCCCAAGCGTAACCCCTTAGGAGGTTTCAGAGTAGCACAATACTCAGTAAATGAATATATAGTGAGATAGTTAAAACTTTATAATAAACAAAAAGGCGCGATGTTCCTAATGAGCATCGCGCCTTTTTGTTTATCATATACTTAGCCGATACCCCTGCCAAAAGCCTTCTTTTAAGTCAATTAATTTAATAGTCAATCACTTACCACAGCAGCTGTACTCACTGTTAATTCGCCAATATCAAGCATAGCATTAATGAATCCTATCTTTTCAAAAGTTTGAATATCAGTGTGTTGTATCCTAGCTTCTTTTATCTTCCCCTCTTTGAGCAGCCGCTGGCGGCAACTGCCATTAAGAAGGAAAGAGGAAGGGGTGAGCCATTGCTGTCCGTCAAAAAAGATAATGTTAGCATAGCTGCTATCGGTTACATTGCCGTTTTTAACGAAAATAACCTCATCAGTACCAGCACTTTCCTTTAAGGTGTTAAGAAAAAAACGGTCTAAAAACTTGTAGCTATAGTCCAAAAAGTCAGCATTTACGCACTTAACCGACCGAATCGGTTTTAGCTGATAGGGAACTACCTCAAGGCTATGGCTTTCTTTGCTGTATACAATCCGAATTTTGTGTTTCCCTTTTGTGGGGAAAGTATTTTTATCGATAACATCTATCAACGAAAGTGCTTTTGCATCGGCAAAAAAGTGCGAAAAAGTACTGCAAATGCGCTCCTGATGATACGCTAAATGAAAAACTACCCCCTCCGATAGCTTTATTGTTTCAATAAATTGCTGATTCATCAGATAGGAATATATATTTTCTCAATAATCTCGTTGTATTCATTCAGCGGCACACTTTGGGCAGTAATCCCCGCCCCACTTTTGTAGAAAAACTTATCGCCTATACGCTCAATAAAGCGGATAAGCACACAGCTATCTACCGTATTGCCGTCAAAAACGCCAGCAATCCCCGTGTAAAAACCGCGCTGATAAGTTTCGGCTTCGGCAATAACCTCTAATGATTTCTCTTTAGGCGACCCCGATATAGACCCCGCAGGGAGCAACGCCGCTAACAAATCGCCCAAATGTTCCTGCCAACGTGCAGGCAACTCACCTACTATTTCCGAGCTGGTTTGCAGCAAGTCACCTGTCGATTTTTTGATAACATCTACATATCTAAACCGAGAAGTATGCACGTTGGTAGCCACTTTTTGCAAATCGTCCGACAGCAGTTTAACCACCTTCCTATGCTCATCTATTTCTTTTGGGTTGTTCAGTAAGGCAGCTTCGGCATCGGGTACCCCAGCGCTGATAGTCCCCTTCATAGGGTACGTTTTTATCAAATTATCTTCTATTCTCACAAATATTTCAGGTGAAAAACACACCCAATCATCTTTGTACAGAATTTTATACTTAGCCGATGCATTCTTAAAAACCTCTTGGAGTGAAACTGCCGATATTTCAGTAGCAAAAGTGAGATTTACGAGTTCTGTATCGCCCTTTTTTAGATGAGACAATACAGAATTGAAAGGTTTTTCAAATTCAGAGTAGGCGATAGGGTGTTTTTCTATAGGGATAGGGGCTGTATTTACCTTTTTTTCTTCTGAAAAAGAGTATGTAACCCCCTCAGGGAGGTCAGAAAGCGGAAAAACCTTCCCGTTTTCTCCTTTATAGTCGATAATAAACAGACAAGGAGTCTGTTGCTTGCCAAAATTGTTAAGAGTAGGTATCCAATGAGTAGCGTTCATTAGTTTTTCTATTTTGTTAAAATCAAATGGTTTGAGTTATCCGAATGCAAAAGTACTAACTTATTACCAAATTAGCAAGTTTTAGTTCTTTCTCATTTACTAATTTCCAAATTTTCTCATTTCCTCATTTTCATTGCGAATAATGCAAAAATCCTCTCCCAAACTTCTTATTTTATCCAAAAACCACAACCCCCTAACAATCAGCTTATTACCTCACCAACGCTACCAAAAGCCTCTCGAAGGCAGAACGAAGGCAGAACGAAGACAGAGCGAAGCCATACCGAAGGCAGAGCGAAGGGTGAGCGAACAATAAGCGTTACTTCACTGAATATCAAGCGTTTCACTCCCATTCCCTCACTTTGCATTATTCGCAATAAAACCCCCAAAACATTGCATTTTCCGCAATCTTCTTCTCACTCCCCCATTTGCTAATTTCCTCATTTCCTCATTTGCTAATTCTCTAATTTCCTCATTTCCTCATTTGCAAATTTCCTAATTATTTATTACTTTTGCGCCCTTAAACTACTAACTCTTAACATCAAACATTGAATACCCGATGAAAAACATCCGTAATTTCTGCATTATTGCACATATTGACCACGGCAAAAGTACCCTTGCCGACCGCCTGCTCGATTTTACCCAAACTGTAACCGAACGCGAAAAACAAGACCAATTGCTCGATAATATGGACTTGGAACGCGAGCGTGGCATCACTATCAAAAGCCACGCCATACAGATGGAATACGTGTACAAAGGCGAAACCTATATCCTTAACCTTATCGATACCCCCGGTCACGTCGATTTCTCTTATGAGGTATCGCGCTCCATCGCTGCCTGCGAAGGGGCTTTGCTCATAGTAGATGCTGCCCAAAGTATTCAGGCTCAGACAATTTCTAACCTCTACTTGGCACTTGAAAACGACCTTGAAATTATTCCAGTACTCAATAAAATAGACCTCCCCAGCGCTAACCCCGAAGAGGTAAAAGACGATATTGTCGATTTACTCGGCTGCTCGCCCGATGATATTATCCCTGCCAGTGGTAAGACGGGCTTAGGCGTAGAGGCTATTTTAGAGGCTATTATAGAACGCATTCCTGCCCCTACTGGCGACCCTAAAGCACCCCTCCAAGCCCTTATATTCGACTCGGTATACAACTCTTTCCGCGGGGTCGAAACCTACTTCCGCGTGATGAATGGCGAGATACGCAAAGGGCAGAAAATCAAATTTATGTCCAATGGCAAAATATACGATGCCGACGAGGTAGGTACCCTTAAACTCAACCAAGTGCCTAAACAAGTGATTAGCGCTGGCGATGTGGGCTACCTTATCACCGGTATTAAAGATGCGCGCGAAGTGAAAGTGGGCGATACTATTACCTCAGCAGTCGATGGCTGTAAAGAAGCTATCGACGGCTTTGAGAACGTAAAACCAATGGTATTCGCCGGTATCTATCCGGTCGATACCGAAGATTACGAAGAACTGCGCGCCTCTATGGAGAAACTACAGCTGAACGATGCTTCACTCGTGTTTACCCCCGAAAGTTCAGCCGCTTTGGGCTTCGGCTTCCGTTGCGGTTTCTTGGGAATGTTGCACTTAGAGATTGTACAGGAGCGTTTAGAGCGTGAGTTTGGTATGACCGTTATTACCACCGTGCCTAACGTTAGTTACCACGCCTTTACCAAGAAAGAACCTGAAAAAGAAATAATCGTTAATAACCCTTCCGATCTGCCCGACCCTTCAAAGTTAGACCGTGTGGAAGAGCCTTACATCAAGGCGAGCATCATCACCAAATCCGACTTCGTAGGGCAAGTAATGTCGCTCTGTATAGAAAAACGCGGACAGATAACCAACCAGCACTACCTCACCCCCGAGCGTGTAGAGTTAAATTTTGATATGCCTTTAGCTGAAATCGTATTTGATTTTTACGACCGCCTCAAAACCGTGAGCAAGGGCTATGCCTCATTTGATTATTCCCCTATCGGAATGCGCGCTTCTAACCTTGTGAAGGTCGATATCCTTATCAACTCACAGTCCGTCGATGCCCTTTCAGCCCTTATTCACGCCGACAATGCTTACAATATAGGCAAGAAGATGTGCGAGAAGTTACGTGAGCTCATACCGCGCCAGCAGTTCGATATTCCAATACAAGCTGCCATTGGGGCTAAAATCATTTCGCGCGAAACCATTAAAGCCCTTCGCAAAGACGTTACCGCCAAGTGTTACGGAGGCGACATCTCCCGTAAGCGCAAGCTCTTAGAAAAGCAAAAAGCCGGTAAAAAACGTATGCGTCAAGTCGGCAACGTCGAAATCCCCCAAAGCGCCTTTATGGCAGTACTCAAACTTAATGATTAGAAAACACAATTTTTTATATACTTTAAGCAAATAACATTTTTAATATATACAATATACAAATGAAAAAATTAGGATTATTATTTTTATTGATTGGAACATTTTTTTCTTGCCAAAAGAAAGAAGATAGTTACTTAGAAGACCCTTACAAAGGTAAATTAAAAGTTACATATATGGAAGAAGCAAATGGTTGGGTAAAGAATATAGCACTGCATAATGAAGACCTTTATTTCATAAGGCAAGACCCTTTTATTGGAAAAATAGATTCAAAAGGAAATACTTCTTCTGTAACCGTTACAAAATCTGATAATTTTAATTTTAATATTAACGATGATGGTTCAAGCATTGCTTTCTCTGACAATGGAGATATTTATTATACAAAAGGTCGTTTAGGTCCTCATAAGATTTTTAAATATACACCAAGCACTCAACAAACTACAGAAATTGAAGTAAAATACACTCCCTCATATTTTGGAGGAAGTGAGGGTATCCTTGCGTTAACTCGTTACAATAGCAATGAATTTATGTTTTTTGATTTCTATTCAAAAACAATCAAAAGATATTTTCATAATTTAGGAACTATTGTTGATGTAATGGGGTCAGGAAGAGATGAAATTTCTGATGGGACTGGCATAAACGCAAGCTTTCGAGGTATTTTCCAAATGGCTGTGTTTGGAAAAGATATATATGTTATTGATGGAAAAAATAGCATTCGTAAAATAGAACCAGAAGGCACATCTTTTAAAGTTACTACTTTACTCAAAAACTACCCTAAAACCATAAAAGATTTAGCTATTGATGATGATGGAGTAATTTATGTAGTAGCTCATAATCAAGGTATTTTGAAATTTAACCCAACAACTAACAAATTAGAAGACTACTTATCAGGAAAATACATTGAATTGAAAACTCCTAAAAGCGGACTGGGGTATAATGATGTAGATTTTGATGTAGATGTTATATCTATTAAAGGAAAAGATATGTATTTAGCTTTTTCTACAACTCTGATAAAAATAGCCAACTTCAAAGAGGAAATCGCTAAATATCTTTTAGAACGAGAAAGAAAGTAATCTTTTTTTGCAATATTTTTTAAAAAGAATAGAATACTCCCTCTATGCCTATCCTCATCGGCAATAACCTTTTTATTAAAGAGTTCCCAGTAGATTACAGAGGGAAGCTGTTAGATAACTACCCTTTCTTATTAAATCAAAATAACTATGACCTCAACAGAAAAACATACCTATAAAAAAAACTTTAAGAAAGCATTGCTTCAGTTTGTAGAGCAGCTAAAAGATTATGTAGCTACTGATAATGGTGAGTGGGCGGTAAAAGGGTTTATTGATGTCTATAAAAATATCTATACTATTTCATCAGATACTAAAATTATCTCGAAGGTGTTAGAAATTCATATCTTCCCACAAATTATTCGCTTTGCTGAGAAGCATAACTATAAAATAGTACTTACTGAACACCAAAACTATTATCCCGATATTACTTTTATACATAAAGATAATGAAGAGGTAATGTTTGCAGTAGATATGAAGACTACTTACCGGAAAAAGAACAATGAGGTAAGCTTTACTTTAGGTAGTCACGGAAGCTATTTTAAAGAAAGAGATAAGAAAAAGAATATTCAATTTCCTTACAACAAATATTTGGCACATTTCTGCTTAGGCATAGTCTATACTCGTACCGATTTGAAAGAAGAAACTGAGGTATATAAAGCTAATGAACTGCAATCTATCACTTCAGTAATTAAAGATTTTGATTTCTTTGTTGCTGAAAAATGGAAAATAGCTGCCGATAAACAAGGCTCTGGAAACACTGCTAATATAGGTTGTTTTTTATCAATAGACGATTTGCGCAATGAAAATGGCATTTTTAGCCAATTAGGTGAAGAATGGTTTGATGAGTATTGGATAAATTTTGGGGTAGCTACTATGGTAAAAGATAGTAAAACAATTAAAATAACTAACCTAAAAGATTTCTTAACCTTCAAAGGAAGAGATGATTTGTTATCTAAAATAAATAAGTAGCCTGATGAAAGTAGTAGTACCCCCTATAAAAAGTCAAGGAATAAAAACCAAGTTAGTACCTTGGATTTTAGATATTGCTCCGCAAGTGAAAGGCAGGTGGATAGAACCTTTCTTAGGTACTGGGGTAGTGGCATTTAATGCTCAATATCCTAAAGCTATCCTCAGTGACACCAACCCTCATATTATCAATTTTTATAAAAAAGTACAACAGAAAGAAATAACCCCCTCTCTGATGAGAAATTATTTAGAGAAAGAGGGAAAACTGTTGAAAGATGCTGATAATGATGGTTATGCTCATTATTTAAACGTCAGAAAACGCTTTAATGAAGGAACTTTTTCACCTTATGATTTTATATTTCTATCAAGAGCTGGTTTTAATGGTATGATGCGCTTTGGTAGCAAGGGCAACTGGAATATCCCATTCTGCAAAAAGCCCGATCGTTTTGCTCCCGCTTATATTACTAAAATAGTAAATCAAGTAGCTAAGGTAGCAGCAATCATACAAAAAGAACCTCATTGGACTTTTTATAATACCTCCTTCCAGAATATCATTCCTTTGGCTACTGAAAATGATATTATTTACTGTGACCCTCCTTATTACGGGCGGCATACCGACTACTACAATGGTTGGACTGAAAAAGATGAGGCATTGTTATTTGAATTATTGTCAGCTACAAAAGCTAAGTTTATCTTATCTACGTGGAGCCATAGTCAGTGGCGCGAAAACGAGATGATAAAGAAGTTTTGGGGGAAGTTTAACCTTCTCACTAAAGACCATTTTTATCACAATGGTGCTAATTTAAAAAACAGAAAAAGTATTGTAGAAGCTTTGGTTTGTAACTTTGATATTAGTAACTTCCCTCAGCATAACTATTCTGTAAAACAAGCTACACAAGTAAAACAGTTAACTTTTGAGTTTGCTTAGTAAAAATATTTTAGCAATTCCTTTGGAACTTCCCAGAGCAATTGCTATTTTTGTTGCCCGAAATTTATTAAAATCATTTACGTATGAAAGAATTAGTTTTTAACATTTGGTTTGTTGTAGATATAGCTTCAGGACTTTCTACAACAGTTTTTCTCAAACCTTACTGCTTAGAAGGCTCTGATGAAAAAAAATTAGACATCTTAAAGAAATTAGCTGAAACAGACTATTTTACCTGTGAACGTTTGCCTTATACCGAGATAAAAGGAAATCCTTTTGGTGAATATATTCCTGCCAATATGATTAATACATTGTTTGAACAAAATAACGCCCCTTTCATTGAAGAAATCGAGAAAAACCTTCCTTTAATTTACACTTTTGGTGATACAGATGAAGATTGTAAAGCAAGAAAACTTAAATTTACCGAACCCATCTTGTATAATTGCACTTTCTTGTTTGAAAATGGATATGGCTTATTGATACCTAATACCACAGCAGAAAATAAGGCTAAAATAGCAGCAGAACAAGAACGTATTAATATAGAATTATTGCGTAAAACATTAAATAATTAAGCTTAACAATTTAATTGTATTTCCTGTATATACAAAAAAAACACTGTTTCTTCCACATCTAAAAATGTTTCAGAAACAGTGTTTTTAATTTTCTACTATAAAGACCTATTTAACGTATAAAAATCCTTTTTTCTCTTCTAAAGTATTGTTCTTGTAATACCTCAAAATATAGAAATAAGTACCAGGCAAAGCCTTCTTGTTGCCTATTACGTTTTTCACGTTAGCATAGCCTCTAAATACCTCATTTTTACCATAGTCGGCATTCTCGTACACCTTGAGTCCCATCTCGTTAAAAATAACCACATAAATAGGACGATCTTTATCCGTATGCTCTATTTTGAAATAATTCAGAGGATTAGAGGTCGATACCCCATTGTAAATAGTTATTTCCAATCTTTCAGAAGTAGGACTATCTACCGTCGGAGTGGTCACAGTTGGAGTGGTCACTGTAGGGCTTGTCACCGTCGGGCTTGTCACAGTCGGAGTCGTCACAGTCGGGCTGCTCACCGTCGGAGTCGTGACCGTTGGACTTGTCACCGTTGGACTTGTCACCGTCGGACTGCTCACTGTCGGAGTCGTCACAGTCGGGCTTGTCACAGTTGGACTCGTCACAGTCGGACTACTCACCGTTGGGCTTGTCACAGTCGGAGTCGTCACTGTTGGACTTGTCACAGTCGGAGTCGTCACTGTTGGGCTTGTCACAGTCGGACTACTCACCGTTGGACTTGTTACCGTCGGAGTCGTCACCGTCGGAGTCGTCACCGTCGGAGTCGTCACCGTCGGAGTCGTCACCGTCGGACTTGTCACCGTCGGACTTGTCACCGTCGGGCTATTCACAGTCGGGCTACTCACCGTTGGACTTGTTACCGTCGGAGTCGTCACCGTTGGACTTGTTACCGTCGGAGTCGTCACAGTCGGAGTGCTCACCGTCGGAGTGCTCACCGTCGGAGTGCTCACCGTCGGAGTGCTCACCGTCGGACTTGTCACTGTCGGACTTGTCACTGTCGGAGTCGTTACTGTTGGCGTCGTTACTGTTGGCGTCGTTACTGTTGGACTGCTCACAGTCGGACTGCTCACAGTCGGACTGCTCACAGTTGGAGTGGTCACAGTCGGACTTGTCACAGTCGGTGTGGTTATAGCAGGGTTAATAGTAATTACCTGTACATAACGATTTTGGTTATGAGCATTATCCTCTACAGACCACACATAGGTTACCTCTTTCTTTTTACCATTTTTGTCATATTTACTTTCTTCACTTGAAGTTACTTTTAATACCCCATCGCAGTTATCGGTAGCAGTAAGGTTCTCTTTGAAAGGCACTTCACTCTCACTCTTTACTGTCATACTCTTAGGATAAGATGACAACTCTGGTTTCTGTGTATCTCTGAGGAAGATTTGCTGAGTATGCCGAATAGGCAGTACGCCATCAGCGTAGGCTATCCAAGAACGAGTGAGTTTAAAAGCTTTTTTATCACCTTCAGTCATCTCTTCTTCATAGTCTATATGAATATTGTTAGCTCCTTCTGCTTTTACCTCAGCTTTTTCAGGTATCTCACTTTTACATTGTATATGCATATCTTTAGGCAAGTCGCCTACAAAATGCAGACTATTAGTAGGAGCTTCTTTTTCGTAATAGATAAATTGCTGAGCGGTAGCTGTATTCTTGCAATTATCAGTGGCTATCCATTTGCGCAATAAATAGGTAGTGTGATCTTCTTCCGTAAATGTTACTTTGGCTACCTTATTATGGCAGTAATTAGCAACCGCTGTAACAGTAGGTGCTTTTGGCACTTGCCCTTTTTTTACTGTTATGGTAGGCTCTGGCAAATTCTTAAAGGTAATATCAGGACTATGCATATCTAAAGTGCTTGGGGCATCAGTGTGCACTGCATAGGCAATATGGTCAATTACTTCTATTTTGAAAAGTCCTTCTACAAAAAGATTGCCTCCCTTCCAACCTTTGGCTTGCGTCGGAAAAATAACCGTAGCTTTTCCATTGTTAGGTACTCCATCAGCCAACACATATTTATAACTCTTTCCATAATCGTCTGAAAAGAGAATACGCACCTTGCTATCTTCACCAAAGATATTTTTATCAACTCCCCAATTGATAGTTACTTCTTTACCTCGTTTAAAATATCTACTACTTTTGCTTATGGAGGTTATTTTAAAAGGCGTACCTCCTACTATATTCACTTTAGTTTCATACACATCATAAAGTGGTACGTGGGGTTTGCCGTCTTTGTAAGCTCCTACTTTGCCATCGCATACGCCCAACCAAAAAGTAAAATCACCTGTTTCATCTTTTTTAGTAAATTTGAAAGGAACAGCTTCCCATTCATTAGTGCCTCCATTCTTTTTATAAGGCTGATAAAACTCTATACGGTTACTCTCAGTAGGTCTGTTAGAAGGGAAACGGGCTTTCCCAAATACCAAAAAATCAGCTTGATGTGCCATATAAAGTAGCGGGTCACCATCGGGGTCAGTAGCTTCTATATCAAACTGAAAGTAAGTATTAGGAGGTAGGGTATAGCTCTTTTTCAACTTGGCACGATGTATCACTGGCGCACGGTTATCCGATACCTCTCCGTAGGGTATATTCGCCTGTGGTAGTCCTACTAACTTAGTGCGTGCTTTATCGCTATAGTAAGCATCGTGTAGGTTAGTACGGTTGCGAATGGTATAGATAGAAGGTAATGAGAAGTAAGTACCATAAGGGTCGTTGATGTAACTCATTATCGAGTTACCTCTATCAGGCTCTGTAAATGACGAAGCCGTTTGTCCTCCTATAGTAAAAGTATGCGCCGAACCCAATAGGTGTCCGAACTCGTGAAGAATAATATAAAATTCGTGGTTAGCAATACAACCCCCTTTCAGTTTCCCTGTGATTTCACCCAGATGTGCCAACCCCCTATTGTCTTTGTATACCGAAAATACTATACCTGCATCGTAATTTTCTTCACCTATCAAGCTGTTAAAATCACCTGTAGCTCTCTCAACTACCGTTCTTACTGAGGGGCGGTCATACACTTCTTTTTCTTTAGTGGTAATAATAAGGCGTGGGTCGTTTACCAATTCAAATTGGCAACCTATCTCTCTGCCGCACACCTCATTAAGTCCTGCTTGCACTTCTGTCATAAAGGCTTTTACCTTGTTCATATCACTGCGGCAATGTCCTATGTAAAAACTGTAGTCAATGAGCATTGCTAAGCGGTAAGTCCTCATTACATTAGAGTTGTACAGTACTCGTTTGTTCTTCGAAGGCAAAGCTACTTCGGCAAGGGCTACACCACGTGCCATAGCACTTGCTTTGGGGGCAGTAGGAACTGCATCAGTATTACAATGCCCATCAGCACAAGTTTCACAACTAAAATGACTCTTTTCTGTTCTAATCTTTAGTTTTCCTCCTTCTGCATTAAGAAAATAGACTTTTCCATCGTGCCACACTTCTCCTGATAGGGTAGTGCCATTTGTTGAGAGACTACCTGCAAAAACATTATTGTGATACGCTACAAAGCTTCTAAATCCTTCTTCTCCAAAAGAGTTTTTACGTTCATACCACGTAAAAGGGATACGTTTTCCCTTTAAAGGTAAGTGCCATTCTACAGAGCCATTTTGCTGAAATAAGCGCGAAATCTCTGCTACATTTTGTTGTGCATTTACAGAGCTTATCATCAAGCCCCATAATACTAACATTCGTAATATTTTCATTTTTTTAATTTGTTAAGTATCAATTGTTAATTGACATACAAGTATCCTTTTTTGTTTTCTAATCGTCCGTTTTTGTAATAAGTAATGATGTAGAAATAGGTGCCAACTACTACTTTACGTCTGCCCATTACATTGTGTACATTAGCTACTCCTCTAAACACCTCTCCTTTTTCCTGATAATGATCGGTTTCATATACTTTAAGTCCCATTTCGTCAAAGATAATTACTGAAATAGGTTTGTCAGCATCTGTATTTTCTATTCTGAAATAGTTTCTCGGATCGGTTGTCGAAACTCCATTGTAAATAATAATATCTTCTGTCGGAGTACTTACTGTCGGAGTACTTACTGTTGGACTACTTACTGTCGGGGTACTTACTGTCGGAGTACTTACTGTCGGAGTACTTACCGTTGGAGTACTTACTGTTGGAGTACTTACTGTCGGGGTACTTACTGTCGGGGTACTTACTGTCGGGGTACTTACTGTCGG
>CAUREJ010000028.1:0-27806 GCA_963523735.1 uncultured Capnocytophaga sp. | reverse complement strand
AGGAAATTAGGAAATTAGGAAATTAGGAAATTAGGAAATTAGGAAATTAGGAAATTAGGAAATGAGGGGGAGTGGGGGAGTGGGGGAGAAGTGGTTTTCTGTGTTTGAGGTGAAAAATAGAAAAATATACTGTTTTTGGGCAGTTTGGTAGATAGAGGACTGTTGGCAATTATATGCTTATCCTTCGCTCATAGTTCGCTTATAGTTCGCTTAACCTTCGCTCAACGTTCAAACAGAAAAAATTTCTGTTTGAGGATTGCTGGGAAATGACTTGTATTTTGAGCTATAGAAGTGTTTTTGTGGTTACTTTAACTGAGTTGCTACATTCGTAAAGTGTTGATACTCTGCATAGTCAGTATTTTTCTTGTCTTTTTTATAAAAATATTTAATAAAAAGCTTGCTTATTTTTTTTTTTTTTGTTTTACTTTGCGCCGTATTTTTAAGGATTAGATAATTGAATAACAATTATTAAAAAGAACAGTAACAATATGAAGAAACAATTATTAGTCATTAGGAATGTAGTAACTTTCTTGTTGCTATGTTGTGGCTTTTCTTCCCTTTGGGCACAAACGCTTGATGTAAAGGGAAAAGTAACCGATGCTACTAAAGAACCTTTGACAGGGGTAAGCATCATTGTTAAGGGTACAACACACGGGGTCAGTACAGACCTTGATGGGAATTACCTGCTCACTAATGTCCCTAAAGGGGCTACTCTTGAGTTCTCTTATATGGGAATGGTTACAGAAAACATTGCTGTAAAAGGGCGTTCTGTTATCAATGTACAGATGAAGGACGAAAACCAACAGTTAGAAGAAGTAGTGGTAGTAGGCTACGGTGTTCAGAAGAAATCGAGTATGACGGCAGCGGTATCTTCGGTTTCGGCTAAAGAGGTGCAAAAGCAGGTAACGGCGAACGTAGCTTCGGCTTTGCAAGGTCGTACCCCAGGGGTAGAAATCTTACAACGCGGGGGTATTGCTGGTGCTGAGGTAAACATAGTGGTACGTGGGGCAGGTTCATTTGGCGCTACGGCACCGCTTTATATTATAGATGGTGCTATAGCCGACGGACTTGATGCGCTGAACCCTTCGGATATTGAATCGATAGAAATACTTAAAGATGGTTCGGCAGCAGCTATTTACGGTTCACGCGCTGCTAATGGGGTAGTATTGGTTACTACCAAAGACGGTAAGAGCGGTAAGACTATAGTGCAAGTAGATGCTTCGTACTCTTTTCAAACACCTTCTAAAATGCTCAATATGATGAATGCAGAGCAATGGCGTACTTTTGCTAACCAAGTGGCAGACAACAGTCCGGCTTACGACCGTGCCCCCCAAAACGTGAACCCTACTGACCCTAACCGCAGTACTGATTGGCAAGATTTGTACTACCGCAATGCGCCAATGAGCAGTTTTAACGCCAGTGTATCGGGAGGGAGTGAAAATTCGACTTTTAACACCAGCTTGGGGTATGTAAAACAAGAGGGTATTATTATTAAATCGGAATACGATAAGTATATGGCACGTATTAATGCTTCTTTCAAAAAGGGTAGATTTTCTTTGACCGAAAAGCTGTCTATCACTAATACTAAAAAAGTATCGCCTCCAGGGGGCAGAGCCCTTGAGATACCTACTATACCTGTAACAGACGAATATGGACGTTATGTATCTACTGCTGGTTCCAAAGGCTATTCTATCACTAATAGTAATATTTCTAACCCTTTGGCAGCCATTTACAGACAAGATGCCTTTACCAGAAATACGAGTGCTACAGGTAGTTTAGCAGGAGCGTTTAAAATTATGAAAGGTTTGCAATATAAGCTTAACTTAGCAGGTACTTATGTAAATACTAATACATATAAACACGTGCCAGCTTACGATACCTTTTTTAATGCTGATGGTACAGCAGATACTAAATTGAACCAAACAGCCCGAACCTCGTTGTCAGAAGGGAGAGGAGAGCGTTTTAATTATACTATTGATAACTTACTTACTTTTAACCGTACTTACCAAAAGAAACATCATATTGATGCCCTATTGGGTACCAGCTGGATGCGTGAGTTTTACCGCAAAAACTCTATTAGTTCAGGGAAAAATGATTTAGGAGCAGCGACTGTAAAAACTTATAATGGTGAAGGGGTAGTAAACTCTAATCAAGAAAATGCTGCATTGCTTTCTTTCTTTGGTAGGCTTAATTACGACTACAAGAGTAAATATTTGCTATCACTTAGTTTGCGCCGAGACGAGTCGTCTAAATTTGCTAAAGGGCATAGGGTAGGGTACTTCCCTTCAGTTTCAGTAGGATGGAACTTGCATTCAGAATCTTGGTTTAATCCTGAACTGCTTAGCAAACTTAAATTGCGTGCCAGTTATGGTGAATTGGGGGCTAACTTTATCGACCCTTATACTTTCTTGAACTTGGCTTACGGTCCTGTACCTGCTGCTTTTGGTGATACACGCCAATTTGGTTATGTTACTCGTTTTGCGCAACAAGACCTTACTTGGGAAACCTCTATCACCTCTAACGCGGCTATTGAGGTAGGCGTGCTTAACAATATGCTTAGTTTTACAGCTGAATACTTTGTTAAACGCAATAACAATTTGTTAGCTCCGCTAGAATCACTTCCTTCATCAGGGCAAACTATTACTATTAATAAAGGAGCTGTGCCTAACTATAATACTGCTTCAGTAGAAAACAAAGGTTTAGAGTTTTCATTGGAATTTAAAAAGAAATGGGACGATTTTACCCTTAATTTCCAAACGAACCTTACTTATATGGAGAATAAAGTGTTGTCATTGGGTGAAGGAGTACAACCTATACGCGGTGAGCTGATGAGCGGTAAGTTTAACGACCGCCCTACTATTACCAAAGAAGGGTTGCCTATAGGTTCTTTCTTAGGGTATAAAGTAGTAGGCACAAATGACCAAGGGGATTTCCTTTACGAAGGGAAAGATGGCAGTGCCAAGCTTGCTAAACAATTAAAAGAAGAGGATAAGCAGGTGATTGGTAATCCTACTCCTGATTTTACTTTCGGGTATAACCTTAACTTAAACTACCGCAATTGGGATTTTACCGCTTTCTTCCAAGGGGTAGCAGGTAATGAGATTTTTTCGGCAGCTAAATACGATTTGTACTTTAATTACAATTTGAACAGTCCTGTAGATGCTTTAAACTCATGGACACCTACCAACCGCAATACCAAATTGCCAATAGCTAAGACTGATAACTACAATGGAGGAAATGCTTTGCCCAGTACGTTCTATATAGAAAACGGTTCATATTTGCGCCTTAAAAACGTGCAATTAGGCTATACTTTCCCTGAAACTTTGCTAAAGAAAATAGGAGGTTTGCGTTCGTTACGTATTTACGGCAGTGCTCAGAACCTATTTACAATTACCGACTATTCGTTATACGACCCTGAAGTGAGTAGTAATGCCTTGTTCAACAAAGGGATTGACGGCTTAGGCACTTCACCAGCTATCAATGCCCGCGTGTATAATATGGGATTGAAATTAACATTCTAAACAGAAAGCAAGATGAAAAAGAATATATACAAACTAATGGTAGCTGCTTTGCTATTGGCAAGCACTACGGCTTGTGACAAAACATTCGACGAATTGGCAAGTAACCCTAACCAACAAGATGTAAATGGGTTTTATAGTACACCGCAAAATGTTAATAAGGGCGTAATAGGTATTTATGCCTATATCACTACTCCTCGCGCAATGGGTACTGGAGGGCGTTTGCAAATTAACAGAGGTGATGAGAGTAGCGACTGTTCGGATTATGGTGTGCCAGGGCAGTATTCGGCTAACCTTTCCAGCTCTTGGTATACGATTGTACAACCTTATTCGCTCTTCTATACAGCAGCTTCGCAAGCCTGCCAGATGATAGAGGCAATACCCAATGTAAATTTTAGCAATCAGCAGCTGAAGAATGCTTATTTGGGTGAGGCGTATTTTTTAAGAGCCTATTCGCACTGGTTTTTGTTCCTCAATTTCCGCAATATACCACTGATGAAAGAGCTACCCTCGTCTGCCAAAGATTACAAAGCACAGGCAACCCCTGAAGAGGCTTGGGATTTTATTATCGCTGACTTGAAACGCGCTAAGGAACTCTTACCAGAGAAAGGTTTTTGGAAAGGCGAGTCGGCAGGGCGTGTAACCAAAGGTTCGGCTATAGCACTGCTTGGTAAAGCCTATTTGTATCGTTCGGGTATAGAACATTATTACGGCAACAGTAGCACTACTTATTACAATGAGGCAGCAGCCGAGTTCAATGAACTTATACAAAGTGGTAAATACCGCTTGGTAGCCGATTACAATGACAACTTTAAGGTAGCTACCGAAAACAACGATGAGTCTGTATTTGAGTTGCAATTTTTGGGAGATGTGACCAATACAGGTTTTAACCCAGGACTATCGAACAGTGGGGTATGGCGTGACCCACGAGGTTATTTGCCTCCTACCAATAAAAATGCTAATAGTAGCGTAATTCACGATTGGGTGTACAATACTTTTGTAAACTCTAAAGACGCTGCGGGCTATACTGACCCACGTATGTTTGGTACTTTGATTTTTGACGATACTAAACCAGAAATTAAGGCTCGGACTGGGCTTCAGGTGCGTATTTTTGACAATAAAACTTTTAAAGAATACTATGGAACCAAAGGCTTTGGAATAGCTAAAGCACAAGCTAAGAAATACAAAGCGGCTTGCCGTAAAGGACTTGACTGGACACTGCCAACTAGTAACCCAGGTAATAACTTCTATATGTGGAACGGTAGAGCTAACGGTTTAAACCAAATAGAAATTCGTTATGCCGATGTATTGCTAATGTACGCCGAAGCCGTAGTAAAAGGCGGTACACAAGGCACACTTAGTCCGTTGGACGCTGTGAACCAAGTGCGTGCCCGTGTAGGTATGCCTGCGGTAAACACCGTAGATATGGATGTGATAGAGAATGAGCGCATTTTAGAACTTACCCAAGAAGGTCACCGCTTTTTTGACCTACTACGCTGGGGTAAAGTAGCGCAACGCTTTCACGAATTAGAGCGCACAGACCCTAACTTTAAGCAGTATAACACTTCGGCTTATCTCGGTTTCCAAGAAAACAAAAATGAATGGTTACCACTGCCGGTAGACGAGGTAGAAGGTAACCCACATATTACTCATAATAATCCTGGTTGGTAATGAAAAAGACTATATATTTAATTTTCAATTTGGCATTCGTAAATGCAGCTTTTGGTCAGGTACTTCATAACGGTATAGAGCTACCCACACAGTGGCCTCCACGTTATGAAGAGCCTACCGAGAGAAAAGAAATGCCTGTGCCGTATTTGCAACAAAAGCCTGCTGTTATACCTATCAATACAGGGAGGCAGCTATTTGTAGATGACTTTTTGCTCAGTGAAAATAAGCTGCAGAAGGTATATCATACCCCTACTTACTATGCGGGGAACCCTGTATTAGAGCCAGATAAGGAATGGGAGAAAACTACCCAAGGGGCGGTTTACGCTTCACCTTTTAGCGATGGGGTGTGGTATGACGAGCGCGATGACAAGTACAAAATGTGGTACCTTACAGGGGCAGGCAGTCTGCACAAAGAAGACCCACAGACATTTTACACAGGTTATGCAGAATCGGCTGACGGTAAGCACTGGGTAAAGCCTGCCGCAGGAGTGTATGGCAATACTAATATAGTAGAAACCTCTAACCGCGATGCTGCAACCGTTTGGTTAGACCGCAATGAGAAAGACCCTGCTAAACGCTGGAAACTTTTTAATGTAGAACGCCGCCCTTCCGACCGCCGTTGGCAGATAGTACTTAAATACTCGGCAGATGGTATTCATTGGAGTAAAGGCGTAGCACAGTCGGGCGATATTTATGACCGTTCATCGGCTTTTTACAATCCGTTTACTAAAAAATGGGTGATTAGTATGCGTTACGGTACTCCTGTATCAAGCCGTTCACGCGCTTATATAGAACACACAGACCCTGAGATGCTGGTATCGGTAACTCACCGCATACGCAAAGACGACCGCGATAAGCACGTACATTACTGGTTCAGCCCTGACGATAAAGAGCTACGCCACGAGAAATACCCTGAAGTAGAGCCTGGTATCTATAATTTTGACGCTATTGCTTATGAGAGTATCATACTCGGTTTCTACAGTGCATGGGCAGGTCCTGAAAATAAGGTGTGCGAACAAGACAAGATACAGAAGCGCAACGTAATTTCATTGGGCTACAGCCGCGATGGGTTTCACTTTGCGCGCCCTACCCACCAGCCTTTTATGAACGTAAATGAAACTAAAGGAGCGTGGAACTGGGGGAATATGCAGTCGGTGAACGGAGTGCCTGTTATTGTAGGTGATTCACTTTACTTTTACGCCAGTGGGCGTAGGCTTAGCGAGGTGTTTTGGGATAGTCATACCTCGACAGGCTTGGCTACCTTACGCCGTGATGGGTTTGTATCACTTAAAGCTGATAAGAAAGAAGCTTTTGCTACAACCGAGAAAGTAAGCTTTGACGGAGATTATCTTTTTGTAAATGCGGCTCTTCCTAAAGGCAAATTGTTAGTGGAAGTGTTGGACGAAAACGGCACTCCTATTAACGGATTTACTAAAAAGGACTGCCTGCCTTTGCAAAAGTTAGACAGTACTAAGGCACGTGTGCAGTGGAAAGGCAATGCGAGTCTGACTTCACTTAAGGGTAAAGCAGTACGTTTTAAATTCTACCTAACTAACGGTGACTTGTACGCCTTCTGGGTATCGCCTTGGAAAAGTGGAGAAAGTCGAGGCTATACTGCTGGTGGCGGTAAAGGGCTAAACCCCAGCGGGGTTGATGAGCCGATTAATAATTAGCAAATTAGTAAATTAGCAAATTAGCGAATTAGCGAATTAGCAAATTAGCGAATTAGCAAATTAGCAAATTAGCGAATTAGCAAATTAGTAAATTGATAGTGTAATGAAAAAAATAATATATTTAATTTTCAATTTGGCATTGGTAAATGCAGCTTTCGGTCAGGTACTTCATAACGGTATAGAGCTACCCGCACAGTGGCCTCCACGTTATGAAGAACCTACTGAGAGAAAAGAAATGCCGGTACCCTACCTACAACACAAGCCAGCAGTGATACCTATCAATACGGGTAGGCAGTTGTTTGTAGATGACTTTTTGCTGAGTGAAAATCACTTGCAAAAGGTTTATCATACACCGCAATTCTACGCTCAGAACCCTGTGCTTAAAGCTGATAAGGCTTGGGAAAACACTAAGGAAGGTTATCCTTATGCTGCTCCGTTTAGCGATGGGGTGTGGTATGACGAGAAGGATAACAAGTTTAAAATGTGGTACTTAACAGGCTCGTCACAGGCAAATAATGCCAAACACGGCTTGGCTACTTGTTATGCTGAATCGGTAGACGGCAAGCACTGGACAAAACCTTCATTAGATATAGTACCTGGTACGAACTACGTAGATGTGAACAACCGCGATGCTGCTACTGTATGGCTTGATAGACAGGAAAAAGACCCTGCTAAGCGTTGGAAATTCTTCAATGTAGAGTACAAAGTGATGAATAATAATGAGTATAAAAGCGATAAAGCGCAATATCAGTTTGTGCTGAAATATTCAGCCGATGGTATTCACTGGACAGACAAAGGGGTAGCACACTCCGGTAGCATTACCGATAGAGCATCTGTGTTTTTCAATCCTTTTACCCAACGGTGGGTTATCAGTATGCGCTATTCAGTACCTGCGGTGTCTAACCGCTCACGCTCTTACTTAGAACACTCTAATGCTGAAGATGCCGTAAGTCTTGCTCATATGAAGAGTAAACAACTAAATGACAAATACAATGTATTTTGGTTTACTCCTGATGATAAAGAAAAACGCCACCCCGACTATCCTGAGGTAGAGCCAGGTATTTACAATTTCGATGCAATAGCTTACGAGAGTATTATTTTAGGCTTTTACAGTCAGTGGCAAGGACCCGAAAATGGGGTTGCCAAAAAAGCGATGATGCCCAAGCGCAATGAGGTACAGTTAGGCTACAGCCGCGATGGGTTTCACTTTGCTCGTCCTTCACACCAATCATTTATGGGAGTAAAACCTACCGAAGGGGCGTGGAACTACGGTAATATGCAGTCGGTAAATGGGGTGCCTATCATAGTAGGTGATTCACTTTATTTTTACAGCAGTGGGCGTTCTAAAAATGGTATTTGGTGGGATGCTGGTATGAGTACTGGCTTAGCTACCTTACGCCGTGATGGATTCGTGTCACTTAAAGCCGATAAGAAAGAAGCCTTTGCCACTACCGAGAAAGTGAGCTTTGATGGTGAGTATCTTTTTGTAAATGCTGCCCTGCCTAAAGGCAAACTATTAGTGGAAGTGTTGGACGAAAATGGTACTCCTATTAACGGATTTACTAAAAAGGACTGTCTGCCTTTGCAAAAGTTAGACAGTACTAAGGCACGAGTGCAGTGGAAAGGTAATGCTACCCTTGCCTCACTTAAAGGTAAAGCAGTACGTTTTAAATTCTACCTAACTAACGGTGACCTTTATGCCTTCTGGGTATCGCCTTGGGAAACAGGAGAAAGCCGAGGCTATACCGCTGGTGGAGGTAAAGGGCTAAACCCCAGCGGGGTAGATGAGCCGATATAAGATAACAGGTGTTAAGTTAATCATACTCAGTTAGAGTGTGTGAAAATGAAGGGCTGAATCTCTTTTGGTAGATTCAGCCCTAAATTTTTAGTATTATAAAAGAGAAACAGAAAAAAACTAATGGCTACCTAACTATCCTCTCCTTACACTAAACACATACCGAAGCCACAGTGGCTCCACAGTGGCTCCACAGTATAGAACAAGTGTAGGATAGCTGAGTAAGCAGCATTGGACAACAGAGAAAAATCTGTTTGAAGATTGTTGGAGAAATTGTTCGTTTGAGTTACTAATAATTAGTTTTATTAATTTTGTTTTAATTATTTTCTTTATTTTATACCCTTGTAAATCAGTAATGTTTTGTTTTTGAAATGTTAAAATTATAGTTTTGAACGAAAATAAAAGCGAAAATGTTTGCACAATATAAAAATATATCGCAACTTTGCCCGCAAGTAATTAAATAACTCTTTACAATTATGGGTAAACATTTTTTAACATTCGTAATTTTAGCGTTTGTAACATTGCCTTTAACAGCTCAAATAAAAGTTACAGGTAAAGTTACCGACGAAACTAATTTACCACTGCCAGGTGCTAATATTTTAATACACGGCACCACCAAAGGGGTAACTACTGATTTAGATGGTAATTACCTCATTGAAGTAAAAAAAGGAGAAGTCTTGGACTTCTCGTATGTAGGTTACAAACTGCAAAGTAGAAAAGTTACAGGGGGGGGTAAAAATGTTACACTCAATGTGATTTTAAAAGAAGATGCTCAACAGCTTTCGGATGTGGTAGTTGTAGGATACGGTACACAGAAGAAAGAGAGTATCGTTAGTTCGGTGAGTAGTGTAAAAGCCACCGACCTAAAAATTCCTTCTCGTAGCTTTATTAACGGCTTAGCAGGACAGGTAGCAGGGCTTATCTCTATCCAACGGTCGGGCGAACCAGGTTATGATGATTCTGAGTTCTTCATTCGAGGCATCAGTTCGTTTGCAGGAGGTACTAAGCCATTAGTGTTGGTAGATGGTGTACCACGCTCTATGTCGGACATTGAGCCCGATGAAATTGAAACTTTTACACTGCTTAAAGATGCTGCTGCTACTGCCGTATACGGGGCTCAAGGTGCTAATGGGGTAGTCCTTATTACTTCTAAACAAGGGGCTTTGCGTGAAAAAACTAGAATATCATTCAGAGCCGAAACTACGGTTTCAGCACCTACTCGCTTACCCAACTTTTTAGGTTCAGTCGATTTTATGAACCTTTACAACGAAGCCTTAGAAAATGAGGGAAAAGCACACGTATATCCACAATCACTTATTGATAAATACGCCGCTCATACCGATAACGACTTATATCCCGATGTTAATTGGCTTGATTTATTAAAGAAATCTACCGTCAATTCACGTTATACCCTTAGCTTTAGAGGGGGCGGGCAACGTTCTCGCTTCTTTATTTCAGGGGCTTATTACGATGAATCGGGACTTTTCAAAACCAACCCTAAAAACGAATATGAAAACAATATCGGGGTAAAACGCTACAATTTGCGCAGTAATGTAGATTTAGAGGTGAGTAATACCACCACTTTGGGCGTAAATCTTAGCGGTCAGTACTTACAAAACGTATATCCAGGGGTAGGTACCGATGCTCTCTTCCATGTTATTACCTTAGCGCCACCTAACTTATATCCAATGAAGTTTTCTAACGGAATGCACGCTGCTCACCCACGTGGTAGTAACACCCGTGTAAACCCTTATAACCTATTAATGGAATCGGGATATGCTAAAGAGTGGCGCTCTAACATACAGTCGGCAGTAACTCTTAAACAAGACTTAGATATCATCACTAAAGGACTTAAATTCAGAGCAATGGTGAGTTATGATGCCACTTCGACTATGGTGGGTAGACGTAGCAAAACTCCTGCTCAGTACATAGTAGATTACAGTAAAAATGGAGGTCGTGATGCTAATGGTAACCTTAACCTTAAGCAGATGGTTACCGAATCACCTCTTACATCGCTTAATGCTTCAACTTCTTCTTCTAAAAATATATACATAGAAGGTGCTTTAGAATACAAGCAAGTATTCGATACTAAACACAATGTTACAGGACTATTGCTATACAATCATAGTGACAGCCAGAGTCACGACAATCTATTGGCTTTCAGGAAACAAGGTTATGTAGGGCGTGCTGTGTATATATATGACAAACGCTATTCGGTAGAAGCTAACTTTGGTTTTACAGGTAGTGAAAACTTTGCTAAAGGACACCGATTTGGGTTCTTCCCTGCTGTAGGGTTGGCTTGGATAGTAGATAATGAACCTTATTACGGTGAGAAACTGCGCAACGTGATGAACGGACTAAAAGTGCGTGTATCTTATGGTAGAACAGGTAACGATAATACAGGGGGGCAACGCTTCTTATACCGCCCTTCGTATAACCAAGGTGCTTATGGCTATGGTTATGGTATTAATAACAATGGAGGTATTAACTATTTAGGGGGTATCACCGAAGGACGTTTTGCTTCTCCTAACTTGGGTTGGGAAATAGAAGATAAACAAAACTACGGGGTAGACTTAGCCTTCTTTAACAACCGTATCACCCTGCAAGCCGACTATTTCAATAACCGCCGTCACGACATATTGCTCAAACGCCAGATGGTACCTTCACAAAACGGATTTAATGAGAATCCTTGGCAAAACTTCGGTGTGGTAACTAATGAAGGGGTAGATGCAAGCTTATCGGCTAAAACAGTTATCAAAGATTTTAGCTTAGGTATGCGTGGTAACTTTACTTATGCACGGAATAAAATTATAGAAAGAGATGAAACTCCTAACCGTTATGACTGGATGAATACTACAGGGCAACCTCTTAGAAAAAGCCGCCTATATGTAGCTGAACGCCTCTTAACCGATGATGATTTTAATATTACTACCGATGGTTCAGGTAAAAAAATCTATACTCCAAAAGCAGGTATAGCACGCTCATCTATGCAGCCCGAGCTACGCCCTGGTGATATAAAATACGCCGACCTTAACAATGACGGTGAGATAGACCAATATGACGAAAAATACGGTGATTGGCATCCTAATACTCCTGAAATATCTTATGGGGTAGGATTTAACTTTGGATATAAAAATCTGTATTTGAACGTTTTCTTCCAAGGGGTAAGTAATGTTTCTACCGTATTAGGAGGTGATAACCCTGAAGGATTTTTCCCTTTCACTTGGGGTATAGATGAATCCAGCCTACGTGCTGAGGCAATGAATCGTTGGACTGCAGCTAACCCTTCACAAGATGTATTGTACCCACGCCTCAGAACTGCCAATAACGGACATAACCAAGTAGCAAGCACTTGGTGGTTACGTGATGCTTCTTTCATCAGGTTCAAAAACTTAGAAATAGGCTATAATCTACCTAAAGATCTTCTTAAAAATTTGCGCTTAACTAACGGAAGGATGTACCTAATGGGTAACAACTTATACGTGTGGGACTCTATCAAAATGTGGGATCCTGAAATGGGTAATAGCAACGCCGGTATGAAATACCCCTTGCAAAGAACATTTACTTTTGGTTTAGACTTTTCATTTTAAAAAAGATTGTTATGAAAAAATATATACTACCCATTGCTACTGCAATATTATTAACTGTAGGATGCAATAAAGATTTTTTAAATGTATCCGACGAACTGGCAGCAGAACTCTCGGAAGAAGAAATATTCAATAATGCCACTATGGAAAAGAAGTTCCACAGAGCCATATTTGCCGCCATACCCGACTATTCGGCTATGAGGGGCGATGCTAATACGGGGCGTACTAACCCTTGGGCAGGCTTTTGTGATGAACTAAAAATATCACAATGGGCACTTAAAAACCTTACTAGTAGTGGCTATAACGCTAGTAACGCCTACTATCATCGCTGGTTCTTGATGTACCAAAAAATACGCCAAGCTAATATATTTATGGCAAAAGCTAAAATAATACCTGAGCAAGGTACAGCCGATTATGTAAGTGCTGAAGACTACAAAGAAATGATGGCTCAAGCTAAATTTATGAGGGCTTACTATCATTACTTGTTATTTGAACAATATGGCCCTATCCCTATTATGAGTGGCATGGCCGACCCTACTGCTAAGTCGTGGAACTTTCCTCGCAATAGTGTAGACGAAGTAGTAAATTGGATAGATGCTGAACTCAAAGCCTTGATAGACGACCCTAATAGCGGACTTAGCGATTTTAACCTAGCAGGAAAAACCATAGTCGATTCAGAACAAAATGAAGCCCTTTTGCCTACCAGAGGGGTAGCCTTAGCTGTACGTGCTAAATTGTGGGTATACGCTGCCAGTCCTTTGTTTAACGGAGGTTATACTGAAGCCCTTTCAGTTACTAACCCCGATGGCAAACGCCTTTTCCCCGACTATGATGCTACTAAAAAGCAAAAAGCCTTAGAGGCTGTTAAAGATTTTATTACCTATAGTCAAGGAAAATATGAATTGTACAAAGAAAATAAAAAGAATGGAGATTTAGATCCTGATAACTCACTCTACAACCTTTTCCAAACTTATAACAAAGAGATTGTTTGGGCTACCTATCTTAATGACTGGGGTAATATAGGAGGAGAAGGGGTAGACAGACGTTGTACTCCTCGTACTGAAAAAGTAGGTTTTGCCTGTATAGCAGTTACCCAAGAACTTGTAGACGCTTTCTTTATGAAGGATGGTAAAACCATACAAGATTCACCTTTGTACTCTGAAACAGGGATGTCGGTAGCTGGTGATGATACTACAGGGCGTACAGAAGTAGGTACTTTTAGGATGTGGATAAACCGCGAACCACGTTTCTACCAAACTGTATTTTATCATGGTAGAAAATGGCACGTGAGCAATAATAAAGTGAGTTTTTTCCCAGGAGCTGGTAATGATAAAACTAAAGCTGACTACCCTTGGTCTGGTTATCTGCTCTACAAACGCATCAACCGCACTGTGTATAATGCAGGTAATCACCCACGTAGCAAGTTCAGACCGTCTATTATTTTCCGTTTAGCCGATTTTTACTTGCTATATGCTGAAATGCTAAATGAGGTAGACCCATCTTCACCCGATATTCTTACTTATGTGAACAAGGTACGTGAACGTGCAGGTATTCCTAACCTTGAAGTTGCTTACCCAAGTATTGTGGGCAATCAGGAACAACAGCGAGAAGCTATACGCCGTGAACGCCGTGTTGAACTCGCTACCGAAGGACAACGTTATTTTGACGTACGCCGTTGGATGATAGCCGATACAGCAGCTCCTGGACAAGGAGCACAAGGAGGATCTTTCTACGGAATGAATATGCAAACAGACAATAAAGCAGAGTTCTTCCAACGTACCCCTTATGAAACTCGTTTGTTTAAGAGAGCTATGTACTTATACCCAATTCCTTTTGATGAATTACAAAAGAATAAAGGCGCATTAGTACAAAATCCAGGTTGGTAAAAAATAAACATACATTTTTATAATAGGCTACTCACCTTTTTTAGAGTAGCCTATTTTTTTCGGCAAAAAAATATCAATTGTTCATTGTTAATTAATAATTATTTTGTAACTTTGTAGCCTGAAAATAACCATTGATTGGTCATCAATACACCAATCATCTTAAAATAAATTGATTATATGAAAGTTACAGTAGTAGGCGCAGGTGCTGTAGGTGCTTCTTGCGCAGAGTACATCGCTATTAAGGACTTTGCTTCCGAAGTAGTGCTAATTGACATTAAAGAAGGCTTTGCCGAAGGTAAGGCTATGGACTTGATGCAAACCGCTTCCCTTAACGGATTCGATACTCGCATCACAGGGGTTACTAATGACTATTCTAAAACTGCTGGTAGTGATGTAGCCGTAATTACTTCAGGCATTCCTCGCAAGCCAGGTATGACCCGTGAAGAACTTATTGGTACTAATGCCAACATCGTGAAATCAGTAGTTGAACAGTTGGTGAAATACTCACCTAACGTAATCGTAATTGTAGTGAGCAACCCTATGGATACTATGGCATATTTAGTACACAAAGCTACTAAATTACCTAAAAACCATATTATTGGTATGGGAGGTGCCTTGGATAGCGCACGCTTTAAATATCGCTTAGCCGAAGCTCTTAACAGCCCTATTTCCGATGTAGAAGGTATGGTAATCGCTGCCCATAGTGATAGTGGTATGCTACCTCTTACTCGTTTGGCAAGCTACCGTGGCGTGCCTGTAACCGAGTTCTTAACCGAAGAACGCCTTAACCAAGTAGCTGAAGATACTAAAGTAGGAGGGGCTACCCTTACTAAATTATTGGGTACTTCTGCTTGGTACGCTCCAGGAGCTGCTGTATCAGCTTTAGTACAAGCTATTGCCTGCGACCAAAAGAAACTCTTCCCTTGCTCAGTATTACTTGAAGGTGAATACGGACAAAAAGATGTATGTGTAGGTGTACCTGTAATTATTGGTAAAGATGGTATTGAAAAAATTGTAGAAGTGAAACTTAACGATGCCGAAAAAGCCAAATTTGTTGAAAGTACCCAAGCTGTACGTGAAGTTAACAAAGCTTTAGCTGGAGTAATATAAACGAAAGTTTATCTGTATTACCATTAGAAAAAAAGAGGCTGCCTGAAAAAACTCAGGCAGCCTCTTTTCTATAAGTTAATTAGCTATTAATCGTTAATTATCGACCTATCAGCTTGGTTGTAAGCCCAAGGGGCTCCGTTATTCTCAATATTTGTCATCATAGTATTTAGTTCAGTAGGTGCTGCCGACTGCTCCATTACTAAGTATTGTCGTATTTGCATAATAATGGAAAGTGGACTAATACTTATAGGGCAGGCTTCAGTACAAGCATTGCAGGTAGTACAAGCCCATACCTCTTCAGGAGTGATATAATCACCTAAAAGCTGCTTGCCATCAGGTTTAAAAGTGCCATTTTTATCAATATTGCAGCTTACTTCTTCTAATCGGTCGCGAGTTTTCATCATTATGGCACGAGGTGATAGTTTTTTGCCAGTGAGGTTAGCAGGACATTCATCAGTACATCTACCACATTCGGTACAGCTATAGGCATTTAGTAAGTGTACCCAGGTAAGGTCAGTTACATCCGAAGCCCCAAACTTATCAGGTAGTGTTGTGTTTTCAGGAGGAGTAGAAGTGTCGGCAGTAGGGTCTAACATCAGCTTTACTTCGCGGGTAATTTCAGAATTTAATGAAGTAGCTCCTAAAGGGCGTACAGAAGCGTAATAAGTATTAGGGAAAGCTAATAGTATGTGCAGATGTTTAGAATAGTATAAATAGTTCAAAAAACACAATACTCCAATAATATGTAGCCACCAGCAAGTGCGTTCAATAATAATAAGAGAGTTTACCGAAAGATTTTGTAGTAGAGGTTGTATCCATTGGCTTATAGGGAAAACCCCTGCTTGTATATAGTGTGGTACTTGTAGAGCTTGTAGAGAGGCATCGGCAGCATTCATCAGCAAAAAGAGGCACATCATTACCATTTCGGCATAAAGAATATTGCTAGCATCACGCTTTGCCCAACCTTTAATTTCTTCTTTCTGAAAACGGCGAAGTTTTAATATATTGCGCCTTATCCAAAATATTGTTACTGAAACAATTACTAATAGAGCTAATACTTCAAATGAAGCAATTAAAAAGCTGTAAAAACTACCTAAACAAGTAAATGCACGGTGTGTACCAATAATACCATCAGTAATAATCTCTAACAGTTCAATATTGATAATTAAGAAGCCTGTATATACTACAATGTGTAGCACAGCCATTATAGGGCGTACTAACATCTTTTGTTGCCCCAAAGCAAGGCGCAACATATTGTTTAAGCGTTCTTTTTTATGGTCAGAAGTATCTTCAGGTTTTCCTAAACGTATGTTGCGAATGAGTTTGCGAAGATTATAAATAAAAAAGCCTCCTCCTATACAGAGAAGTATCACAAAAACGATGTTAGGGAGGAAGCTCATTTATAAGGTATCTTATTTAGCTTTTTGCTCGTCAGTAGGTTCGTATACTTTAGCTTTTTTACCGAAGACAGAGAAGTGTACATAGCGCTTCGGGTTCAATCGAAAATCCTGTAGTAACAGTTCTAATTGCTTAGCCGATTTGTCTAAGTCATTGTAAAGAGCATCATCTTTTAGCAGTTTTCCTATAGTACCTTTACCATTTTCTATCTCAGCTAAAAGAGTGTTTAGGTTAGTAAGCGTATTTTGCGCACTAATAACTACTTTGTCGATATCAGCTTCCGAAAGTTCAGATGTCACTTTAGCAAGATCTCCACTTATTTTATTAGCATTTTGCAAAGTAGATTGTAATGAGGCTTGGTTAGCTAATAACATATTATTTAATGTAACCGATGCCTTATTAAGGTTGTGCATAGTATTGCTAAGTTCAGTAATAGCATTCTTAAGATCATCGGTAGTCTTAGAGTCTAATATCTTATTAACCCCCGTAAGAGTAGTGTCAGCTTGATTTAGCAGATGATTTAGTTTTTCTTGTGTAGGTTTGATAGATGACGAAATAGAAGCCAACATATCTTCCTGAATACGTGCTTCAAGCACATCTCCTGATACTGCAATAGGGGCATTGTCAAAAGCAGGTATAATTTGTAGCCCAGCTCCACCTAAAATGCTGTTATACAACTCGGCAACGCTGTTTTTGGAGAAAGTAAAATCCTCAGAACATTCCATTGTAATCTTAATACGAGCTGTTTTTTCTTCTAAGGTAACAGCTTCAATAGTACCAACTTTTACTCCGTTTACAGTGATTTGAGTACCAGTCTTTAAGCCTCCCGAATGAGGAAGGTAAGCGTAAAAGGTATTAGTTTTATGAAATAATGATTTTGACTTCAAAAAGTTAAAGCCTACATAAAAAGCAGCAATACCTGCCACCACAATAATAGCGGTTTTTATTTCTCTTGATAATTTCATCAGTTTTTATTAATAAATTTACTTTTCTAACTGTTTAGCTTTTTCAACGGTGATGCGTTTGCCTTGGTAGAAAGCTGTTATATAAGCATCTTTATAACCTTTTTTTTTGGCATTGGCAAGCAAAGTAAGTGCATCACGGTGTTTCTTAGCGTTACCGTAGTAGTACACGTACACACTACCGTCTTTTTCAGCAGTAATAGGTGAAAGTCCTTTAAAGTTAAAACTCTTAGTTTCTAAGCGTTTCGGGCTGGATGATATTTGTACTTTATAGCTTAGGTTTTTAGCAGTCTGAGTGTTGTTAGTCTGCTTGTTAGGTCGAGGTCTGCTACTATTATTCTGTACTAAGATAGTTTCATCAGGTGATATATAGCTGCTTTTTCCCTGTATCCACTTCTTGTAGTTCAGTATGGCAGTAGCTATATTTTCAGCAAACTCTTCTTGTCCTTTAGCCGAGGTAAGAAACTTGCGCTCCTCATTATTAGTAAGAAAAGCAGTTTCTATTAAGATGCTGGGCATATAGGTTTGGTGTAAAACAATAAATCCTGCTTGGCGTACGCCGCGGTTAGTGCGTTTCATTACGCCGGTAAGCTGGTTCTGTACTATTTTTGCTAACTGAATGCTCTGCTCTAAAAACTCTTCCTGCATAATTGAAAGTCCTATTATCGATTCAGGTGAGTTGATATTGTAATTGGCATACTTCTTCTCGTAATTATCTTCCATATAAATTACAGAGTTTTCATATTTAGCAACTTCAAAGTTCTGTTCGTTAGCATTCAGTCCTAATACATAAGTTTCGGCACCGTCTACTTGTGTCTCGTGTGCGTTGCAGTGTATAGAAACAAATACATCAGCTTTGTTTTTGTTAGCGATAGCACCTCGCTCATAAAGGTCGATAAGTTCATCAGTCTTACGAGTGTAAATAACCTTTATGTCAGAGTGTTCTTCTAGTTTTTTACCTACTAATAAAACTATTTTCAGTACAATATCTTTTTCATAAATAGTTTTATTAACCACCTTACCTGGGTCTTTACCTCCGTGACCAGCATCTAAAACCACTTTAAAAACAGGTGTTTTCTGACTAAATCCCGTTATAGGTAATGCACACAGCATCCCTAAAAGGATATAATACAAAAGTTTCATCAATTCTTATTTTTTGTTTTAATAGGGGGCAAAGGTAAGGTTTTAAACTTAACACTCCAAACTAAATCAGATATTTAACTGATTATTAACGATTGAAATTCTTCCTCACTAATCATTTTCACACCCAGCTGTTCAGCTTTTTCCTTCTTGCTAGGCCCCATATTATCGCCTACAATTACATAGTTAGTTTTGGAAGAAATAGACGACCCTACCTTACCACCGTGTTGTTCGATGAGGGCTTTGAGTTCATCTCGTGAATAAAGGTGAAATACCCCCGACACTACAAAAGTAAGCCCTTTAAGGCTGTCCGTTTGTCCTTCAGTAGCTTGTTCACTAAGGGCAAATTGCAAACCATAGCCTTTAAGTCGTTCAATAAGTTTCCGATTATAGTCATCGGCAAAGAAACTCACCACACTATTAGCTATCTGGTTGCCAATTTCATCTACTTCAATTAATTGTTCAATCGTAGCCCTTTCAAGAGCTTCTATAGTTTTGTAGTGGCGTGCCAATTTCTTAGCAACGGTCTCGCCTACATATCTAATACCTAAAGCAAAGAGTACACGCTCAAAGGGTACTTCTTTTGATTGTTCTATACCCTTCACTATGTTCTCAGCACTCTTTTGCGCCATACGTTCTAATGGCAGGAGTTTGTCGATGGTTATCTCGTAAAGGTCGGCATAGGTATGAATAATACCTGTGCGGAACAGCAGTTCAACCGTTTCTTCGCCTAATCCCTGAATATCCATTGCTTTCCGAGAAATAAAATGCTGAATTTTACCAGTAATTTGAGGCGGACAGCTATAAGTATTAGGGCAATAGTGTTGCGCTTCTCCCTCATTCCTAACTAACTCTGTGTTACATTCAGGGCAATGTGTAATATATTGTACAGGTTGGGCATTAGCCTCGCGTTTATCTAAGTTTACGCCTACTATTTTAGGTATAATTTCTCCTCCTTTCTCTACGTATACCGAGTCTCCTATCCTGATGTCTAACTTCTCAATTTGGTCGGCATTATGCATTGAGGCGCGTTTTACTACCGTACCAGCTAACAATACAGGTGTAAGGTTTGCTACAGGGGTAATAGCCCCTGTACGCCCCACTTGGTATGAAATACTTTCCAAAACAGTATCCACTTGTTCTGCCTTGAATTTGTAAGCCATAGCCCATCGAGGCGATTTTGAAGTATAACCTAACTCTTCTTGCTGTGCAATGTTATCCACTTTCACTACCACCCCATCGGTTTCGTAGGGTAATGTATGGCGTTTGCTATCCCATTCGTTAATAAAGTCCATCACTTCGGTAGTCGAATGGCATAATTTGGAGATAGTAGGCACTTTAAAACCCCATTCACGTGCTTTTTCCAAGCCTTCAAACTGACTCTTTATACCAGTATTTCCTACTAAAAAGTACAAAAGGCAGTCCAAACCTCGTTTAGCTACTTCAGCAGTATCTTGTAGTTTGAGGCTACCACTGGCAGTGTTACGAGGGTTCATAAAAGGATCTTCACCAGCAGCTATACGTTCAGCGTTCAAAGCTTCAAAAGCTTTTTTAGGCATAACAATCTCACCTCTAATGTAAAAACGTTCAGGGTAATCACCCTTTAATTGCAAAGGTACAGACCGAATAGTGCGCACATTAGCAGTAATATCATCACCTTGAATACCATCTCCACGAGTAGTAGCCTGCTTCAGCAAGCCATTTTCGTATAATAAGTCAATCGATGCCCCATCGTATTTCAGCTCGCACGTAAAATTGATTTGGTCGCTTCCTAAGGTTTTGATGATACGTTGTTCCCATTCCTCCAAATCTTCTTTAGAGTATGAGTTATCTAATGAATACATACGATATTCGTGTACCACAGTAGCAAAATTTTTGGTAATAGTGCCCCCCACACGCACAGTAGGCGAAGTTTCGTCGTAATATTCAGGATATGCTTGTTCTAAAGCCTGTAGCTCTTTTAGTTTTTGGTCAAACTCATAATCAGAAATAGTAGGGGTATCCAGTACATAATAGTTGTAATTATGTTGGTTAAGCTCTTCACGTAGTTGTTGTATTTTTTCTTTCATAAGATTTTTAACAGTTAATTGTTACCTTAACACCCTATCAGGTTCTTTAGTTTTCTCCCATTTTAGGTCAGAAAGCATTGAAGCTTTGATACCTATAAAGAAGTACCACGAAGTGCGGTATCCAAACGGGGTGAACTGAAAGCTCATTCTAAAGCTGTTTAAGTCGCGTTCAAATCGCAGCTGGGTATAAGTAAAACCCTTATTTACAAAGTCATAACCACTTGATAAACCCACTTGCCATTTAGGGGTAAGTGATACGTTTCCCGAAAACATTAATGAGTTGTTAGATATTTGTCCCTCGCGCGCCTGATTGCTATAGGTAAGTGAGTGCGCCAATGTCAAGTCCCAAGGAATAACAGCACGGTAAAACTGCTCCTTGCCGTCCTTTTCTTCATCTTCATCTTTTCCTCCTCTTCGTCTGTCCATATCTTGCGTTTCATTCAATGGTTTGGACGAACCAAAAAGGTCATCAGTACGCCCTCCTGCCACAGTGCCTGTATGCTTCTCTTTCTTCTTCTTATCTTTATTGCCCCTATCTTTGTTTGAAAATGAATAGTTTGTTGAAACGTTTACGTTTGTTAGCCTAAAAAGACTACCCCCATTGTTTATGTTCCATTGTTTTGTCTGTTGTCCATTTTTATCAATAGCATAAGGGTTTAGGGTAGCCCCAAAATTCACCCCCAATTTGCCATTGAATAAAGCCGTACCACCAGTAATGTTTATAGGGCTTACTTCTTTTGTAATTACGTTATAGTTAGTGTTGAAGTTAAAACTATTCAGCAGCATCACTTTCTTAGGTTCTGTTTCAGTGCTGTCTTTCTGCATCATTTTAGCCTCAAAGGTATTAGCTAATGAAAAACCAATTGATTGTGATTCACTAAGTCCTGGTGCACCGTATAAGCCCCCTTCAAAACGGCTGTACTGCGTCCTATTGCCATAAGCGTCCGAGATGTAATAATCGTAATATTGGTCAAAAGCAGGGGTGTAACCATAGCTCACCGAAGGGCGCATTACGTGCCTAATAGCCTGTATGGCTGTCCCTTTCTTAAATCTAAAAGTACCGTATACAGTAGTACCCAAGCTCGCACCCACATTGTAAGTAAGATAGCGGTCAAAACCACTAAGTGTATCGATGCCCACTTTGCCAGTGGTGCTGTTAAAATCATTCTTGCGTATAGTTTTAAGCTGCCACGTTTCGTTTAAGGATGAGTTTAGCCCTAATGTAACATATTTGAACAGCTTAGCAGTAGTACTTACAGGTATCGAGTGGCGCACCCCATTCTTTGCCTCGTTGAACATTCTCTTACTTAAGAAAAGACTATCATAAGTAGCAAAACGATTATCAGCCTGCATACTGTACTGTAAGTTCAAACTCTTGATAAGCCCCTTCTTTGTTTGTCCTTCTTTCGCAAAAGGGTAAATGCGTTCCACACTGGCGCGCATTGAAGGCAGCGTCATATCAATGCTCTTAGTATTAGTGTTTTGTGAGTGCGATGCCGAAAGTGATAGGTTCACCGAAGGTGATGTCGGGAAAGTCTTAGAATACGAGATAGACGACATCATCGTATTGTTCAAAAAGTTAGAAGTATTAGCTTGGTTGTAGGATTCTTGGTAATACCTACTGTTGCTCGATAAGTTTACCGATGCCGAAAAGCTCGAGTTAGGACTCGATTTGCTATCCTTGTTATGTGACCATTGTATGCTGTACATTTTGCTGCCCGAATAGTCGGGTAAGCCCCGCATACTGTAAATGTTATTCTCAAAAGCTATATTGAAGCTGCCCGAATACTTATAACGCTTTAGGTAAGCCGACTGCGCCCTGAGTCCATAACTGCCATTAGTGTAGTAATCGGCAGTCAGCGTAAGGTCAAAGTTATTGCTAATAACAAAGTAATAACCTAAATTCTGCAAGAAGTAGCCACGGTTGTTTACCTCACCAAAAGTAGGAAATATAAGCCCTGACGACCGCCCCGATACCATAGGGTAATATGCAAAAGGTATTGCCAAAGGTGTCGGTATATCTACTATATACATATTGCTAAAGCCCGCAATAATCTTCTTTTTAGGTACAAATTTAGCCTTGCGAACTTTGATGTAATAATCAGGATCGTCCAAATCTTCTGCCGTTGTGATAATGGCATTCTTCATAAAATAGGTCGAATCATTCTCCTTTTTAATGATTTGCCCTTTTACGTTGTTTTCGTCCTGTTTGGTGTAAGCATTGCGTATAATTGCTTTTTGGTTGCGGTAGTTAAACCTGATGGAGTCTGGCTCTATCACATCACTACCTTGCTTAAAAACAGGGTGTTGGCTGTATTCACCGGCACTGTCTTTCACCCTTCCAGCGTATACTTCACCTTTCTGATAGTTAATCACATCAATACCTGCCGTGATATCAATATCAGTGTATTTTACGTTCGTTTCGTTGTACAGAATGATTTGGTGTCCTGCTTTGTCAAATACAATACTATCCTTAGCCTCGTATTTCACTACATCTTCTAAGGCTCCATTAGGTTTTTTAATAGTATCTTTCTTCTTCTTTACAGTGTCAATATCTTTCTTAGGTTTCTCAGGTTTGGGGCGCCTACCTCTCAGTAGTTTTTCTTTTTTTACAGTGTCATTCTTTAAAGTATCACCTACTCCAAAAGGAATATCTCGCCAAAAGGTATCACCTCTAAAGGCAAAACTCTCGGCTATCCACGAGCAAAAAATAATAACTAATATGCTGAGTATGAATATGAATGAACGTTTATGTTGTAGCAAAGTGTCTTTCTTTTATATTTTTGTTTCAGGGCACAAAAATACAAAACTTTTCTCAATTAGCAAATTTAAATTAAGGCAGCGGAACTACCTCTCCTGTTTGTTTATTTGTAGGCATCTGTGCTTTTACCCTTTGTAGGTAACGATGCAGTTTTTTTGTAAGCTGCTTCGCCTTTCGTGGGTACTGCGCTATCAGATTCTGCTTTTCGCCTATATCCTCTTTCAGGTTAAAGAGTTCTTTTTGCCTGCTGCCGTGCATATATACCAATTTCCAATCTCCCTGCCTAATAGCACTGCTTGCTCCATATCCACAGCCGCTAACAGTGTACCAGTTATTAGGACTGTGCCAGTAAAATGTGCGTTCTTTCACCTTCTTTTCTCCTTTTAAGGTCGATAAAAAACTCTTCCCATCTACTATTTGTGGCACTTTGTAATGCTTTATTTGGGCAATATCTAAAAGAGTAGGAAATATATCTTCAATAATTACAGGTTGTTCAGTACGTTCATTAGGGGTTATTTGTCCTTTCCAAGCAGCTATCATCGGTATGCGCACGCCCCCCTCATAAGCCGAACCTTTACCAGCCTGCAAAGGGTAGTTGTGTGTGTTAGGCGTTCCACCACGTCCCACAGCACTTAACCCACCATTATCCGATAAGAAAAGAATAAAAGTGTTTTCCATTAGTTTTTGGGCTTCTAAGTAGCTTATTACATCGCCCAAACTTTTGTCCATCGCCTCAACCATACTTGCATAACGTGCCTCAGTAGTGTTCAGCCCCTTGTATTTCTCTATAAAACGACTGTCTTCTTCAATAGGAATGTGCACAGCGTAGTGTGATAAGTAAAGGAAGAAAGGTTGGTCTTTAGGTCGTTCGTCCAATACCTGAAGAGCTTCTAACGTAAGAGCTTCGGTAACCGAAATATCTTTACCCCAATACTTTTCTAAGTCTGGCACAGCAAATGATGAAGTAGGCTGTCCGTCAGTCCGATTGCCAAAGTTAGTAAGCCCCGAATAACTCGCAAGTCCACCGCCTGCGTGTCCTGCTATATTCTTTACAAAACCCAAGTTTAAAGGGTCTGCCCCTAAAGTTTGTGTAGCCCCAAAATGTGCTTTCCCTATGCAAATAGTGTAATAGCCAGCCTCTTTTAGTACCTGAGGGAGCGTTCTCGCGTAATAAGTATGAGGAATATTAGACACCGGCGAAATGCCATTTACATTCCAATCTGGCGGACTAAGCAATGGGTCATCTACATCGGTAGGTGTGTTGTAGTGCCTTGTCCAGTTAGTAACACGATGCCGAGCAGCATTGCTACCTGTTAGCAAACTCACCCTGCTGGGCGAACAAACAGAAGCCGCATACCCTTGCGTGAACTGCAATCCTCTGGCTGCCAAACGCTCCATATTAGGAGTCTGATAAATATCGTTATTAGGCACGCGTTCTTTCCAAAAAGGCAAAGAAGTATCTTCCCACCCCATATCATCAACTATAAAAACCACTATATTAGGGCGTTGAGAGGTAATAGCTTGTCCCCAGCTGTTAGTAAACAGCAATGCTAATAGTATCAAAAAAGTTGGTTTCATTTCTTAATGTTTTAGTTATTTAAAAATAGTAAACAAATTAGTATTTATTGCTTCTATTCTCTTTTTAGATGAAGAGGTTGTGTCAAATTTATAGGTATTACCTTTTTCTTTTATTATAACTAATTGCCAATCAGAAGTATTGAATATAGACTTCAATTTTTCTGTAGGAATTGTAGTAGAAAAACGCGACTGAAAGCTATTTTTCTCTCTTTCTACGAATAACAATTTGACGTCAGAAAGTTCAAACTCTGTATTATTAACATACAAATAAGCTCTTGTTAAGCTATGTACGGCTTCTGGCATATACACGCTAAAATTCACCTGTGCTGTACCCTGCAAACTCTCTTTACTTCTGAAGCTAATGTCTAATGTAGCTTTTGCTTCTTTGTATTCACTTACTAAGACTAAAGGTTTTATAAAATATTGATTACCTTCATCACCTGCATAATAGCTCTCAAAGTATTTTTTACTTCCAGCTGAAGCTGCGGGTCTTACCCCTAAGCAACTATTAAGAGTGATAGATAAAGAGACAAGTAGTAAACTAAGTAGTAAAAAACGTTTCTTCATAAAACAATATTAAAAAAAAGAAGAAAAGAACTATCTAAAAATACATCAAGATAGTTCTTTTTCTTCTTTTAAGTTAAAAAAACTATTCACCAGTTACGATAGTTTCATAAGAAACCACGATACCAAGAATGCTTGTTTGTTTGATATCAACTGTTGAAATTTTAGTGATACCACCATTTTGAGCTGCTTTTTGGATACTTGCATCAGCACCAAAGAACAATACACCAAGATAACCAGTAGCGGTAGCGGTTCCTACTTTTTTACCAACTGGATTGCTAGTAGCTGCTGCTGGCAATGTAAGAGAGCAGCTTGTTAGAGCAGTAGCTAAAGCTGCTGCAACGAATAATTTTTTCATAAAAAATACATTTTTATTTGTTATGTTCCCTACTCTTATGGATTTTCAGTTCCTCCCTGTTGATAGTTTAACAGCTCTAATTAGGGCACAAATGTACGCTTTTACACAATACCATACAAATTTCTGCTAAAATATTTCTGTTTTTTAACATTTAGCAGTTTATATTTTACTTAGTAATTATTTAAGGCTTCCCACCATATCTTCAGGGCGAACCCATTTATCAAAATCTTCAGGAGTTACATATCCTAATCGTACAGCTTCCTCTTTAAGAGTCGTACCATTGCGGTGTGCCGTTTGGGCTATTTCAGCAGCCTTGTAATAACCTATTTTAGTATTAAGAGCAGTAACCAACATTAGTGAGTTATCTACCAATTCCTTAATTCGTTTGTAGTTAGGTTCAATACCAATAGCACAGTGTTCTTCAAATGACACACAAGCATCTCCTAATAACTCAGCCGACTTTAAGAAGTTAGATGCCATTAGGGGTTTAAATACGTTTAGTTCATAATGACCTTGAGTACCTCCTACCGAAATAGCCACATCATTACCCATTACTTGGGCTGCCACCATTGTCATAGCCTCACATTGGGTAGGGTTCACTTTACCTGGCATAATAGAGCTACCAGGTTCGTTTGCAGGAATAAGAATTTCACCTATACCCGAACGAGGACCCGATGCCATCATACGAATATCGTTTGCAATCTTGTTCAATGATACAGCCAACTGTTTCAAAGCTCCGTGGCTTTCCACTATAGCATCGTGTGAAGCCAAAGCCTCAAATTTGTTAGGAGCAGTAACAAAAGGCAGACCAGTGAATTTAGCAATGTACTCAGCTACTTTTACATCGTACCCTTTAGGAGTGTTAAGTCCAGTACCTACAGCAGTACCACCTAAAGCCAATTCCGATAAGTGAGCCAAAGTGTTTTTAATAGCACGTAAAGCGTGGTCTAATTGCGCTACATAGCCCGATAGTTCTTGTCCTAAAGTAAGCGGAGTAGCGTCCATAAGGTGAGTTCTACCTATTTTAACTACATCTTTAAAAGCCTCAGCTTTAGCCGCAAGAGTATCGCGTAGTTTCTGAACACCAGGAAGAGTCTTCTCTACCACCATTTTGTAGCAAGCAATGTGCATACCAGTAGGGAAAGTATCGTTTGATGATTGTGATTTGTTCACATCGTCATTAGCTTTAAGCACAGGGTCACCTTCGCCTATTTGTTTACCAGCCAATACCTGAGCGCGGTTGGCAATTACCTCGTTCACGTTCATATTCGATTGGGTACCCGAACCAGTCTGCCAGATAACCAAAGGAAATTGGTCATCTAATTTACCTTCCAAAATTTCGTCGCATACTTGGGCTATAGCATCTCGTTTTTCAGCAGGTAATACACCTAAATCAAAGTTAGCGTAAGCAGCTGCTTTTTTAAGGTAAGCAAAACCCCGAATAATTTCAATAGGCATCGAAGCAGGAGCGCCTATTTTGAAATTGTTTCGTGAGCGTTCAGTTTGTGCACCCCAATATTTATCGGCAGGCACTTTCACTTCTCCCAAAGTGTCTTTTTCAATTCTGTAACTCATATTTTAGTTTTTTATTAAAATAAATTATCTCTTAATCACGGCACAAAAGTACAAATAAAAAATCAATTAACAATGAAGATTAGGTATTTATTTCAGCTTATCACACTCTAAAATAACAGCAGGCGAAGCATTACCCCAATGATACGCAAAAAAATCATAAG
>CAUREJ010000027.1:0-29284 GCA_963523735.1 uncultured Capnocytophaga sp. | reverse complement strand
AATTCTCTCATTTGCTAATTCTCTCATTTGCTAATTCTCTCATTTGCTAATTTCCTCATTTGCTAATTTCCTCATTTTCTCATTTGCTAATTTTCCCCCCTATCAATCCTACCCAAAATGTTAATTATTAATCATTGATTGTTAATCAGTTAAGAACATTTTATCAACTTGTTGTGAAAATTTTATCAAAAAAGTTTGCTTATTGATTTTTATTGCTTAATTTTGCCGCCGAAAATCATAAATAGCCAAACTTATGAAAGAAAAGTTTTTAACATTTATTTTAGTTGTGCTTGCAGGCTGTTTCTCAGCAATGGCACAGACAATCACTGTAAAAGGTACTGTTACCGATGATACTAAGATGCCTTTACCTGGTGCATCGGTAATTGTAAAAGGAACCAAGCAAGGTACCTCTACCGACGATAATGGTAGATACGAACTTACTGCTAAAGTAGGAGATGTGCTTGAGTTTAGTTCTATGGGTTTTGCAACCCAGTCTAAAAAAGTAAGTGGTTCAGGTAAAACCTTTACTCTTAATGTAGTATTGAGTGAAGATACCCAACAACTTACCGAAGTAGTTGTAGTAGGTTTTGCTACTCAGAAGAAAGAAAACTTAACTGGTGCGGTCGCTTCTGTTGATACCAAAGCCTTGGAAAGCCGTCCTGTAAATAACGTAACCCAAGCTTTGCAAGGGAACGTATCAGGGCTTAACTTCTCTGTCGGAAACGGAGGAGGTCAGTTAGATAATGCCCTTTCGTTTAACATACGTGGGGCAGGTACTATTGGGGCAGGTTCTAATGCAAGTCCGTTAATACTTATAAACGGTATGGAGGGTGACATTAATACACTTAACCCTCAAGATATCGAAAGTATTTCGGTACTAAAAGATGCTGCATCGGCTTCTATTTACGGTTCACGTGCTGCTTTTGGGGTAGTCCTCATTACTACCAAATCAGGAAAAGATGGTAAAATGGAAATGAATTATAACACCAACTACCGCCTTAGTTCACCTATAGGTATTCCTGAAATGTTAGACTCTGAAGATTTTGCTAACTACTTTAACGAAGCTTAAAGAAATAACGGTGGCGCTCCTGTATTTGAACCTCGTATCCTCGAAAAAATTAGAGCTTATAAAGCAGGTCTAATCAAAGACGCTACCGACTGGAACCCAACAAAAGATGGTAATGGTGGTTGGAATGACTACAAACAAAGCTGGGCAAATGTAAACTGGTTTAAAGAATTTTACAGAACTTCAGCTCCTTCACAAGAACATAACTTCAGTGCACGTGGTGGTAATGAAAAATTAAAATATTACGTGTCCTTAGGTTGGCTTGATGTTGAAGGTCTTACCCGTTATAATACCGATAAGTTAGGGCGCTATTCAGCTAACGCTAAAATCTCTTCACAAATACTTCCTTACTTGAAGTTAGAATACAGCACACGTTTCTCTCGCAAAGATTTTTCTCGCTCTTCTTATTTAGGAGGTTTGTTCTTCCACAATATCGCTCGCCGTTGGCCTACCTTACCAGTAAAAGACCCTAACGGGCACTATATGAATGGTAATGAAATTGCTCAGCTTAACGAAGGACGTGATAAAACACAAACCGATGAGCTTACCCAACAATTGGCTTTAGTGTTCAATCCTTTAAAAGGTTGGGTTACCAATGTAGAACTTAACTATCGTACTACCGATGTGTTTAATACTTGGTATTTCTTACCTATCTACAAATATGGTTTACACGGTGAGCCTGTCGCTATTTCACGTGAAGGTTCTACTCCTGCAGGTATGTCTAAAATAGGCGAATCAGCAGGTCGCTATAACTTCTTCAATACTAACATTTATAGCTCATATACCAAACAAGTAGAAAAACATACAGCTACTATATTGGGTGGTTTCCAATCAGAATTGAATAAAACACACTATTTCTCAGCTTCACGTGATGGTCTTTATAGTCCTAGTGCGCTTTCTATCAATACCACAGGAGGTAAAGATGATGATGTAAGTGGTGATAATCAGCATTGGGCTACTGCAGGTTTCTTCGCAAGGTTAAACTATAATTATGACGGTAAATACTTGTTAGAAATTAATACCCGTTATGATGGTACCAGCCGTTTCTTACGTGACCAACGTTGGAACCTCTTTACTTCAGCTTCAGTGGGTTGGAACCTCGCTAAAGAAAACTTCTGGAAAAACCTTGGCAAGTTCGGTGATGAAGTTAATGAATTTAAATTCAGAGCTTCGTATGGTGAATTAGGTAACCAAAATACAGGTAACTGGTATCCTTTCTACCAACAAATGAGTGTTGGAACCAATAATGGTACTTGGTTGCTACGTGGTGATAAAACCAATACAGCTTATGCACCAGGCTTAGTAGCTTCTACCCTTACTTGGGAAAAAGTAGCTTCTTGGAATGCTGGTTTTGACCTTTCTGCTTTTAAAAACCGCTTAAAATTCACTTTAGAATTGTTTAGCCGTAAAACTTACAATATGGTGGGTCCTGCTCCCGAATTACCTCCTATCTTAGGTACCGATCCTGCTCGTATTAACAATACCGATATGGTATCAAATGGTTTTGAAATTGTTACCAGTTGGAAAGATAAAATAGGAGAAGACTTTAGCTATGGCATCAGTGCTAACCTTACCGATAGCCGCCAAAAAGTAACTAAATATCCAAATAAAAACAACTCTTTAGGTACTTTCCGCGAAGGACAATATTTAGGTGAAATTTGGGGATATGAAACCGAAGGTATCGCCAAAACCGATGCAGAAATGACCGAATGGTTGCGCACTCACGACCAAAGTGCTTTGGGTAATAACTGGGCTGCTGGTGATATTATGTACCGTGACCTTAATGGCGATGGTAAAATTAACGGAGGTTCTGGTACTGCAACCGACCCTGGCGACAGAAAAGTTATCGGTAATACTACCCCTCGCTATAACTTTGGTGTACAATTTGAGTTGAAATACAGAAATGTAGACTTTAGTATGTTCTGGCAAGGTACAGGAAAACGTGACTTGACCTTTAACGGATCTCCTTACTTTAAAGGTGCTAACCAAAACGTATGGCAATCTGCAGGATTTAAAGAACACTTAGATTATTTCCGTCCTGAAAATACCGATAGTCCTTTTGGCCCTAATGTAAATTCTTATTACCCACGCCCAACTATGGACGGTGGTGGAAAGAACTTTGCTACCCAAACCCGTTGGCTACAAGATGCCTCTTATGTGCGTCTTAAAAACCTTCAAATAGGTTATACTTTCCCTAAAGATATAATGAAAACAATAGGTATTGATAACTTGCGTATCTACCTTTCTGCCGATAACGTATGTACCTTTACAAAACTTTCAGAAATTTTTGACCCTGAAGCTAACGGAGGTGCTTGGGGAGAAGGTAAACTATACCCATTATCAAGAGTGGTTTCAACAGGTTTAAGTGTAACTTTCTAAAAAGATAATACTATGAAAAAGATATATAGAAATATTATAGTTGCTACCCTTGCGGTAGGGCTCGCAGGGTGTAATGACTTTTTGGACAGAGAGCCTCTCTCAAACATCACCCCTCAGCAGTATTTTAATACTGAAGCCGATTTAGCTGCTTATACTATTAGCTATTATAGTTTTCCTACTCACGGAGGCTATAGTATAGGACGTTTTAAAGCTGATAATGGTACCGATAACCAAGCCGACAGAAGCGCAAGTGCTGCTTGGCTAAAAGGACAATGGCACGTGCCAGGAGGTACTGCTGGTTATGACTTTGGTAATATACGAGCTTTGAATTATTTTATTGCCGAAATAACCCCTAAAATAGAAGCAGGAAAAGTAGTAGGTACTCCTGCTAATATTAACCACTATTTGGGCGAAGCTTACTTTTTAAGAGCTTATGAGTATTTTGCTCGTTTGCAATCTTATGGCGACTATCCAATAGTAAAAACAGTACTCCCCGATAATGAAGAAGTGCTTATCGAAGCTTCAAAACGACGCCCTCAAAACGAAGTTGCTCGTTTTATCTTAGAAGATTTGGATAAAGCTATCTCGCTCCTAAAATCAGGTGCTGTTGAAAACAAAAACCGTATCAGCAAAGAGGTAGCACAACTTTTCCGCTCACGTGTAGCCTTGTATGAAGGTACTTGGCTAAAATACCACAAAGGTACAGCCCACGTACCAGGAGGACCTGGTTGGCCAGGAGCTAATATGTCTTACCTATCAGGCTTTAGTATCAATATCGATGCCGAAATAAACTACTTCTTAACCGAAGCAATGGCTTCAGCTAAAGCAGTAGCCGATGCTTTTGAATTGGTAAAAAATAACCACACTGTTACAGGCCCCGATGTGTTTAAGAATCCTTACTTCAAAATGTATGGTGATAACAATCAAGGCGGCTATTCAGAAGTATTGCTTTGGAGACAGTACAGCTCCGAAAAAAGCGTAGGTCACTATACTAACGGTTTCTTAACTGGTGGTGGTAACAGCGGTTATACTCGTGGTTTTGTCGATGCTTTCTTGATGAAAAACGGATTACCTATCTATGCAACTGGCTCTGGTTACGAAGGTGATGCCGATTTAACAGTAGTGAAAAACAATCGTGATGAGCGTTTGCAACTATTTATGCGCGTACCTGGTGATTACTTAGCAGTTAATCAACAAGTGAATAGCTATCCTGATATTATCAACTCAATCGTTGAAAGAAAATCAGTAACAGGATACGATGTGAAAAAAGGTTTAAATGGTGATGCTAAATACCTTACCGATGCTATCCTTACCGAAGCTGGTTGTATAGTATTCCGTGCTTCAGAGGCTTACCTCAATTATATAGAAGCTAGCTATGTAAAAAACAATACTGTAGATACCGATGCAGCTCGTTATTGGAAAGCCTTACGGAAACGTGCCGGAGTTAGTGAAGACTATAACGCTACTATAGCCGCTACCGACTTAGATAAAGAAAACGACTGGGCTGTCTATTCAGCAGGACAAAAAGTAGATCCTACCCTTTACAATATCCGTCGTGAACGCCGTTGTGAGTTCATAGCAGAAGGTATGCGTTGGGCCGACCTAAAACGTTGGCGTGCTATGGATCAGCTAAATAATTACCAAATAGAAGGTATGAACCTTTGGACAAGTATGTATGACAAATATAAAGATGACAAAGGCGTATCTAAATTAGTAACGCTACCTGAAAAAAGCCCTAACATATCATCAAAAGCATTGAGCAACTATATACGTCCATACCAAATAATACAACAAAACAACTTGTATTACAACGGAATTACTTGGACTAAAGCACACTATTTATCACCTATCGGTTTTGAAAACTTCTTACGTACTTCAAAAGGTGGTGATATAAGCACTAGTGTGGTATATCCTAACCCATACTGGCCTGCTCAAGCCGATGGTATTCCTACTGAATAATAATTTGCTTTTATCACTTTTAAAGTTGGTTTATTAAAGGAAAAGAGGCTATTACCCTGTGAGAGGTATAGCCTCTTTTTTAATAATTAATACTTATACAAAAATGAAAATAATCTTATTACTATCTGCTTTTATAGCTCTAACTAATAGCTGTTCAGAAAAAGAAAAAGCTACTACCCAGCAACCCCCTGTTACTACCCAATGGAAATTAGTTTGGGCAGATGAGTTCAACCGCGATGATATTTTTGCCACGGGTATATGGAGCAAAATATCCCGCAATCCTAATGTCGACTGGCGTGATACAATGAGTGATGACGAGAGTCTGTTTGAAATTAAGGACGGTAACCTTATCCTATTAGGCAAAATGAATACCGACCTACAAAAAGACCCTTCCCCATATATTACCGGAGGAGTTTATACCATAGATAAGAAGTATTTTGAACCAGGAAAACTTGAAATACGCTGCAAGTTAGAAGCTACTAAAGGCTCTTGGCCTGCCATTTGGATGTTACCCAAAACCGCTAAGTGGCCTACAGGAGGTGAAATAGATATTTTGGAACGCCTAAACCACGACGACTTTGTATATCAAACAGTACATAGCAGCTATACTAAAAAATATAAAGACCATTCACACTACACCACTCATTCCATTAACCCCAATGATTACAATATTTATGGAGTAGAATGGGATAATGAGGCTATACGTTTTTATGTCAATAACAAACACACCTACACTTATAAGCGTGAAGCAGGCAAAGAAAGTGAAGGACAATACCCTTTTACGAATGAACCATATTATTTACTTATCGATATGCAGTTAGGAGGCAAGTGGGTAGGTGAAGTACAACCTTTTGATAAACCCATACGTATGTATATCGACTGGGTGAGGTATTACCAAAAATAAAAACGCTTTTTAAAGTGTATAAAAAAGTATAGAGGCTGTCCGGAAAGTTTAAAATAAACCTTTTTAGACAGCCTCTTTAAGATTTAGAGAAGGTAAATTGCTTCTATTTCTTTATCAGATAAAGCTCGATTGTAAATTCTAATATCATCTATTTTACCATTAGCATATTCTGTTAATCCTGGAATATCCTTCCCTATTATTAAAGGTAATGATTTTCTATAAGAATTGATTCCTGTCATTTGTTTACTCCCTATCAATATTCCGTTTATATAAAAATAGGATGTGTTGTTTTTAATGGTAAATGAAATATGACTCCATTTGTTTGGTTCATTTAAGTTAATCTTTTTATTTTTCTTCTTCAATAATAGGAGAACAATTCTTCCATCCCTCAGCTTGTTCGTACAAATGTTTGCTCCCTTTTGGAACTATAAGTTTACCTGAGTGAATTATAGGAGTATTATTAGAGTCTTCAATTCTAATCAATTTAGGAGGAATATTTGATTTACAAATAATTTGTTTTAGGGAGAGGCAGCTAGAAAAAGCACTTTCTCCTATTTCAGTGACTGATTTTGGAATAGTAATAGAAGTAAAAGATGAACAACCAATAAAAGCTTCTATGCCTATTTTTTTTACGGAATTAGGAATAGTAATAGAGGGTAATTTTACGCAATTAGAAAAACTACGATATCCTATCTCAGCAACAGAGTTAGGTATTACGACAGAGGTTAATGAGACACATCTATTGAATGCATTGGCATCTATATTCGTAACAGAATTAGGGATTATAATAGAAGTTAAGCTAGAACAAAAATCAAAAAAGTCGATATTAGAGATAGAGTTAGGTAGTAAAACTGATTTTAGAGAACGACATGATGCAAAAGCGTCGCTTCCTATATATGTAACAGACTCTGGTATAGTAATAGAAGTTAGATCGTTACAAACTGAAAAAGCATATTTTCCTATGCTCCTAACTGAGTTAGGAATAATTATAGATGTTAATTTAGTAGCGCTGAATCCCCAATCTCCTATTTTAGTAACAGAACTAGGTATGCTAACAGATTTTAAAGAATAGCATCTATTAAAAGCTCCTTCTCCTATTTCGCTTACTATACTTGGTATTGTCACGTGTCCATCTTCAGGAACAGCACTATTAGGCCATTTCTTAAGTATTCCATTCTCAATCACTACATCTTCTGGAATATTAATATTATGTTCTTTTTCTGTTACTGTTACCGTAATGCTCGTCGTTTGCTGGCTTTGTTTATCTTCTATGATTATGGTAGTATTACCTTTAGCTTTTCCAACAATACTTACACTATTGCCAGAGAGTAAAATAGTAGCTATATCATTGTTCTGACTATAAGCATTATAGTTGCCACTACCTTGGGTAATACTGATAGTAGTGTTTTCACCTATTTTCATATTCACCTTCTTTGTGGAAACAAAGAGGTCTTTCACCTGAGAAGATTGTTTATTTACGGTTACCTCTATCGTTTTTTGTTGCTTAGTAGCTTTATCTTTTACTATTACAGTAGCTTTTCCAGCTTCTTTAGCAATAATTCCTATTATACCAGCTTTTATTTCATTAGCTAAAACTACACTTTCATTATTACTTTTAATAATATAACTACCGCTTCCAGAGATGATACTAATTTCCTTATGTTCATCTTCTTTTAAAGTAATTGAATTAGTTGAAAGAACTAAGTTATTATGAGCTTCTGTTACAGTAACTTCTATCTCTTTTTTGAGTTTGCTTACATTATCTTCTACAATAATAGTTGCAATACCTTTGTTATGTGCTACAATTACAATTTCTTTTTTATTAGTGTCAGATACTAAGGCGGTAGCTACGGTACTATTACTACTGCTTACCACGTAAGTACCATTACCTGAAGTAATTTTCACAGTACTGTTTTCCCCTTTTTTTAAATTAAGAGTGTTGGCTGAAAGTTTAAATTCTTTAGGTTGCTCGGTGTTAAAAGTAAGCTCACTGCCATAATAAGTACCGCCCCAAAAAGTATAATAAGGACGTATTCTGTAGGTGCTATTAGGAAGTAATGTAGGAAGTTTTACTTTCATTTCATAAGCGTCTAAATCAAGTATAGTTCCAGCAAGCTCTCCTAATTCGGAACGTGTATCTTCAATAGTAGGTTTTTTGTCTTTATCAGTCCAGCAAAAACCGTGTTGTGAAACACTCCAAAGCAGTCTAGAGGGCATTCTTTCCACCTTGCAAGCAACCACTTTATTCCCTTCTGGGTCTAACGAAGTTACAAGTTCAGAGAACTTAGGGAATATATGATGTTCTGCTATCTGCCATTTTAAAAATTCTTTACTGCCTTCTAATTCTGCTTTAAATCTGAAAATATTTAACTCTGTTTTATAAATAGCTTCAATACCTGCTGAAAGGGTTATTTTTGGGTCGAATTCTAAATCTTTTATTTGTTCGAAAGAGGGTTCTACTTTAACAGCTAAATCACTTTTTAATTTTCCATAAAAACCTATACCTAAGCCTGCTCCTGTATCAGAATTATAAAAAGTATAATCGGCTATAATTCTTGGTCCTATTTTTAGTTCACCTGATAATCCAAATTTTACTTCTTTAAAAAAGTCCACATTTATTAAGTCTTTATTATCACCCTCATTCATTCCTAAGAAAGACCAATCACCATTTTTATATACAGGTCCAAATTTTGGGGAAGCCTCTACTGAGAGTATTTTTCCTGAAAGTTCTATTTTCCCTTCAATATCTACGTGAAGAATGATTATTATTTTAGGGGTTATTACTACTGGAATACCTGATATAGGAACTGTTATTGGAGCTAATTTTATTACACCTAATTCATAATTTTTTCCTTCTTCCTTTCCTTTAAGTTTTTTCGACCAAGCAACTTTTATTTCTCCTTTTATTTGAGGGTTTACGATTAAGGCTAATTCCTCTACTTTTAAAAAACCAATTTTTATTTTGAAATCTAAACTGATACCAGCTTCTACACTTCCTTTTAATTTCAAGTTCTTTTCTAACTCTGTGTCAATTTCAAACTTTATAGAACTCTCTAATTTTGTATCATAAGCCTGCACATCATAAGGTGGTCTTTGTCTAGAGGTATTTAGAGGAGAAATTTTTATCAAATTTTCTACTTCTTCTCCTTTTGAATTGTAGATAGCTTGCACATCGCGCGCGGAAATAACGATAGTTTGTTCAAATTCTCCATCACCGATAGCCTCTTCCAGATAGGCTTTTTCAGTAATAATGGTTGTTTTGCCATTTTTTTCTTGTATATCTTTTACTTTATACAAGAATCCTTGGGGGGCTCCTTGTGCTACCCCCGAGCAAATAATATCACCTACTTTAGGTTTTTCTTTTTCTGAAAGTGAAGAGAAAATAAGCGTCCCATCATTGGTGATAGTATCTATTTTCTTCTCTACAACTTCTTTGTCGAACACCACCACATTTTCAGGTTTTTTCGGTTGTGGGGCGGGTTCTTCAGGAGTGTCTTTTTTACAGCCATTAAAGGCTAATAGTGCCATACAGAATACAGCAATAAGTTTTAATGCTTTAGTTTTCATTTTGTTACTTTTTTAAGATTATTATTTGAGGATATAAAAATGTGCAATTGTTATGTGCTATTTACTTCTTACCCTTTCCTACCCTAATTAAAAAATGTACTTGTAGAGGAATTAGAGGAAATAGTAAAAAACGCACATTGTTTTCTATGATTAGGCGCAAAATTACACATTATTTTTGAATAATTAAATGCTTTGTTGTGATTTTTTTACTTTTTCCTTTACAACTTTGTCTGTAGTGTTACAATTACTTGTGTATCTAACCCAACAGAACGAACTTTGCGCCGTAAAAGTTTTAAAGCGCTTAGTTCGTTCTTTGACATATTGGGAATTAATCCGAAAGACCCAAATCATCTAAAACAAGTTCGTCTTCGGTATTACTTTCATTAGCTTTTTTAGTTATTTTCTCAATACGGAGGTCGTTAAGGTTGTACTGAGCTCCCAGCTCTTCTAAATCGTCTAAAAGCTCTTTGTTAATAGCTACTTTTAAGGTGTTGTTCTCCATATTAAGGTGAATACCTTCATTGTTGTGGTGTACTACAAAGTAAAGCGGATGGTCTCCTTTGTGTTTTTCAACGGCACTTTTGTAATTTTGTATTAAGGTAGGCGTTATCTCATCAATATTTAGGTGTAGGGTAAGTTTTTTAACTAAGGAGGGCATCACATCTTGCAACTGCATCATCTGGATAAATTGTATGCGGGGGGCATTTCGTTGGTTCGTTTCTCGGTTAAGCATTCCTTCAGTTATCCTGAGTTTGATGTACAAAAAGGCTCCCGAAATCATATACTTCTGGTAATTCTCGTAGTCCTTATCAAAAAGTTTTACTTCGTATGAGCTGTCGTAATCTTCAAGAGTGAAAAATCCAAAAGGCTTACCGTTTTTGTTGGTACGGTGTTGTAGGCTGGTTACCATACCAGCTATGGCAAGTTCTCGGTTAATGAGGGGCTCCAGATCGTGAAGTTGTGATAAAGAGGTATTGCAGAAGTGGTGCAGGGTGTGCTTAAAATCGTCCAAAGGGTGCCCTGAGATGTAGATACCTACTACCTCCCTCTCACGTCGTAACTGCTCTAAATTACCCCATTCCTCACATCTCGGCACAACAGGTTCAGGAATGCTTACCTCACTTTCTTCACCAAAAAGACTCATTTGCGCCGAGTTTTTACTTTCTTGGTATTTATTGCCAAAACGGATAGCTTTTTCTAAGAAAGGAATACCATCAGCTTCAGCGTTAAAATACTGAGCGCGGTGTACATTGCCAAAAGAGTCAAAACCTCCAGCTAAAGCAAGACTTTCAAAAGCTTTTTTGTTAATACTTTTGTAATCTACACGTTTAGCCAAATCAAAAATAGAAGTATAGGGGCGTTCTTGGCGGTGCTCCACTATGGTATCAACAGCAGCTTTACCTACCCCTTTTACGGCTCCCATACCAAAACGTATATTACCGTCTTTATTTACAGCAAATTTGTAGAGTGATTCGTTCACATCAGGGCTTAACACTTTTATACCCATACGGTTACACTCTTCCAAGAAAAAGGTAATGGTTTTAATGTCGCCCATATTGTTGGAAAGTACTGCAGCCATATACTCGGCAGGATAGTTAGCTTTTAGGTAAGCCGTTTGGTATCCTACCCACGCATAGCAGGTGGAGTGTGATTTGTTAAAAGCGTATGCAGCAAATTTCTCCCAGTCAGCCCATATTTTTTCTAATTTTTGGGCATCGTGACCACGTTCAGAAGCTTGAGTGATGAACTTTGGTTTCATCTTAGCCAGTACATCTATCAGCTTTTTACCCATAGCCTTACGCAGCACGTCGGCTTCACCTTTGGTGAACCCAGCCAGTTTTTGTGAGAGTAACATCACCTGTTCTTGATACACTGTAATACCGTACGTTTCTTCCAGATATTCTTTCATATCGGGCAAATCGTATTCTATAGGTTCAATGCCGTGCTTGCGCCTGATAAAACTCGGAATATACTCCAACGGGCCTGGTCGGTATAAGGCATTCATAGCTATGAGGTCGGCAAATACAGTAGGTTTAAGCTCTCGCATATACTTTTGCATACCAGTGGACTCATATTGGAAAATACCTACAGTTTCACCGCGTTGAAAGAGTTCGTAGGTTTTCTTATCGTCCAAAGGGAAAGCTTCAGCATCGAGTTCTATACCGTGCGTTTGCTTGATGTTTTCAATAGTATCTTTGATAAGAGTTAGGGTACTAAGACCCAAGAAGTCCATTTTTAAGAGTCCAGCACTCTCTACCACCGAGTTGTCAAACTGGGTTACAAAAAGGTCAGAGTCCTTCGCTAAGGCTACAGGTACGAAATTAGTAATATCATCAGGGGTGATAATCACTCCACAGGCGTGTATACCTGTATTTCGCACAGAACCTTCAATAACGTTTGCCTGTTGAATAGTTAGGCTGCTTTCTCCTTCGCCTTGTCCTGCTAAAAGTTTTTTCAGTTCCTCTACTTGAGGCAGTTCTTCACTGCGTACATTTTCTTTAAGTTTCTTCTCGTCCCATTGAAAGAGTTTTTTCAGTGATAGTCCAGGCGGTTTAGAGGGTACTAAAGCGGCTAATCGGTTAGATTCTTGCAAAGGCACATCAAGCACGCGTGCAGTATCTTTAATAGCCGATTTAGCAGCCATTTTACCATAAGTAATAATACGGGCTACTTGGTTTTCGCCATACTTATCAATAACGTAGTTAATAACATCTTGTCTACCCGAATCTTCAAAATCAATATCAATATCGGGCATTGATACACGGTCAGGATTAAGGAAACGCTCAAACAGGAGGTCGTATTTAATGGGATCCATATTGGTAATATCTAAGCAGAAAGCTACTGCCGACCCTGCTGCCGACCCACGCCCCGGACCTACTGATACCCCCATACGGCGCGCTGCCGCAATAAAATCCTGTACAATAAGGAAGTAACCCGGATAGCCTGTTTTCTCAATAATGGAAAGTTCAAAATCCAATCGTTCCCGTATTTCTTCCGTAATTTCAGGGTATTTTCGCTTAGCACCTTCATAGGTAAGGTGCCTAAGGTAGTTGTTTTCGCCTTTCTTGCCTGTAGGGTCATCAGCTACTTGAAATTCCTGAGGTATATCGAACTTAGGCAAAAGGATATCACGTGCTAATCCGTAAGGCTCTACCTTATCAATAATTTCTTGAATGTTTAGGATAGCTTGCGGAGTATCCTTGAAAAGCGTTTTCATTTCGGCAGCTGTTTTGAAGTAGTATTCATCATTAGGCATACCGAAGCGGAAACCACGTCCGCGCCCTATAGGAGTTCTTTTCTTTTCTCCGTCTTTTACGCATAGAAGAATATCGTGGGCAGCAGCATCTTTTTTATGCAGATAGAAGGTATTATTAGTCGCAATGAGTTTTACATTATGTTTTTTTGAAAACTTAACAAGCGTTTCATTCACGTGATTTTCTTCTTCTTGGTTATGACACGTCATTTCTAAGTAGAAATCATCACCAAATTGTTCTTTCCACCATAACAGAGCTTCTTCTGCCTGCTTGGTACCTATGTTCAGTATTTTAGAGGGTATTTCACCATTTATACCTCCTGAAAGTACTATAAGGTCAGATTTGTATTCTTTTACCACAGCCTTATCAATGCGAGGAACGTAGTAAAAACCTTTGGTAGAAGCTATTGAAGCCATTTTGGTAAGGTTGTGATAACCCTCTTTGTTTTTGGCTAAAATGACTACCTGATAACCATTGTCTTGGTGGCTTTTGTCTAAGTGATTTTCACAGATATTAAACTCACATCCTATAATGGGTTTGATGATTGTTTCGGTAGGAGTTTCACCTTTTTCTTCAGCTTCCTTGTTCTTAGCTCCTGCCTCTTTGTTGTGTTTTTGTACCTCTTGTACAAAGTGGAAAGCAGCCATCATATTGCCGCTATCGGTAAGAGCAACAGCAGGCATTTTTTCTTTAGCAGTGATTTTAATTAAATCCTTAATCCCTGTAGTAGATTGTAGTATAGAGTGCTGGGTGTGATTATGTAGGTGAGCGAAGACAGCTGCCTCTAAAAGGGCGGGGTCTATTTCAGGTTCAACATCCTGTGTTTTGCTACTTTGGCGCAAGGCGTCCGACGCCTCTTTTAGGTTTAGGTGCTTTAAACCAATAAGAGCAATAGGAGCTGGGTGATGTGCCTGAAAATCGGCAATATAAGCAGAGTTAAAAGTACCTTCTTTAAAGCCCTCATTACGGCGCATTAGTTCAAAGAAACAGCGGGTAGTAGCTTCCACGTCGGCAGTGGCATTATGGGCTTCGGCAAAAGGAACGCCAAAGAGGAAGGAGTGCAGCTCAGTAAGAGTAGGTAACTTATATCTACCCCCCTTGCCTCCTTCTATCCTACAGAGGTTAGCCGTTACTTCTGTACAAGTATCCAGTACAGGCATAGTAGTAAGCGGACTCTCTACCCCGTAGCGGTAAAATTCTGCTCCCATAATATTAATATCGAAGCCTATATTTTGACCTACTATATATTTAGCTTTGCTAAGAGCTTCGTTAAAAGCTTTGAAAACTTCGGCTATAGGTACCCCCTCTTTTTCAGCTAAGAGGGTAGATATACCGTGAATTTTTTCGGCGTCATAAGGAACGTCAAAACCATCGGGGGCTATTAAGAAATCCTGATGTTCAATGAGTTCACCCCATTGATCGTGCAGTTGCCAAGCTATTTGTACAGCACGAGGCCAGTTAGCACTATCACTAATGGGGGCATTATAATTACGGGGCAAACCTGTGGTTTCGGTATCGAATATTAAGTACATTATATCTATCTGATTTTGAGGGCAAAGGTAGGAATTAATTAGCAGATGAGCAAATGAACTTACGGGTGCATTACGCTAAAAGAACTTCAGCTTTTTCCTTAAACTGATTGTATAACAGTGTGTTATCAGTAAAAGGGACAGCACGCGTGTACCACCATTCTTCTTGCCATTCTCTTATTTTATTCGGAATATTGTACGGCTCTTTACTTGCTAAAACAATATCTATTTCCGTACGAGCTTCGTTGTAAAGTTTTTTCTTTAGTAGCTTTTTGCAGAGCTGTATGCGTATTTTTTCAGTAAAACGTTTGCTATTGGGTAATGTTAAAGCTTTACATAAACAGGCAAAAGACAACTCGTCATCAGTAACCATTTCACTTAACAGTTGCCATACCCATATTTTATCGGACTGTTGTTTGGCGAAAGGAAGGAAGTTATTCAATGCGTGTTCATCTTCAATAAACAGTTCCATTTTAGCTTTGTAATAAGGAAGAAAAGAATAAGTAGGGTGGGCGGCTATCCACTGGTTCAGGGTAGGAAGAAAATCAACCATCATTTCTTTATAGGGGGTATATTCAAGGCAGTTCCATTCCTCATTAATAGAACCTATACCCTGATAGATATGTTTAGCATACGCCGTGTAGATTTGTTCAGCTAAGGGCATTATCTCTCTATATCCCAAATCTTTAGGAAGAAAGTCCTGAGGGCTAAGCAGGTGCAAACTTTCGTTGAAAACAAAAGTATATATAGGAGTGTTTTTAAAGGCTTTGTGTAGTTGTTCCAAAAGGGCAGAGAAAGCCTCCGAAGGAAAGGTGAAGCAGAATCCCCGTAAAGTATTGAACACCCGATAAGCTTCTTTGTATCTTATAATAGTTTCTTTGCTTAAGTTATTAAAAATCTTCACATAGCTCCAAAGCAGAGTATCGGCAATCAATAAATCATTAGAAGGAAGTTCTAATTCTTTGATACCTTTTACACTCTGAATAAATTCAGAAACATCAGTTTCGGCAGCAGCTTTTTTGCAGAAAGCGTAATAAACCCAGGCTAAAGACCTTTTGTATAACAAGTCAAAAGGGTGCTCATAGTACTCACGCAAAGCCATAGTATAGGCTTCTTGCAATCTTCCAGCCTTTCGGAGTTCACGTACTTGGGGGATAGGCATATCTTCATTATTTTATAGTTGTTACTTCCCATCTTATTTTCTTTTTACGCCGCAAAGTTAAGAAACTCTTTATTTATTTACAAATATTTATGAAACAAAAGAAAGCCTAAACAAACTATTTTCCATTAAGCCTTACAAGCTGGTTGTCAAATTGCTAAATTATCCGTACCTTTGCCCCAAAAATAGCAAGTTTATTATGAATCTCATTGTTTATATACTATCATACCCTCTTGTGTGGCTGCTTTCCCGCTTGCCTTTTAAACTCTTATATCTCGTGTCGGACTTTTTGTATTTCGTGCTTTATACACTGCTGAAATACAGAGTAAAAGTAGTGAGAAAAAACCTACTCACAGCCTTCCCTTTTAAGTCAGAACAAGAACTGCTTAGTATTGAACGCCATTTTTATCACCATTTCTGTGATATTTTGTTAGAGATGGTAAAATCATACGGAATGAGTGAAAAGGAGATGAAAAAACGAATGGTTTTCCCTAATATTGAAGTACTGAAAAAGTATGAAGAGCAGGAGCGCAATATAATTGTTATGTGCAGTCATTACGCCAGTTATGAGTGGATATTATCATTAGCCAATTACCTAAAACACGAGTCGTATGCGCTATACACCCCCCTTAGCAATAAGTATTTCGATAAGTTTTTGCAAAAAGTACGAATGAAACACCACGGTTACTTATTATCACGTTATGTAGCACAATCAGAGATGATGAAGCATAAAGAAGAGGATAAGATGTATTTATACGGTTTTGCTGCCGACCAAGTACCTAACAGTCCCAAAAGCTACCGACGACCATTTTTAGGGCTAAGAGTACCTGTTTTCACAGGAGCCGAACGCTTGGGCAAAGCCTTAAATACAGTAATTGTATTTGCAAAGATTGAAAAACTAAAACGAGGATACTACCAAACCACCTTCGAGGTACTTGCCGAAAACCCTACCGATTATGTCAATTTCCAGATTACCGATGCTTTTTTCGAGCGAGTAAACCGACAAATATATGACCGCCCCGAGTATTATCTCTGGACACATAACCGATTTAAGAGAATGTAATGCAGTATTTACATAAAATAGCCTGCCCCTTCAAAAGGAGCAGGCTATTTTTCTATAATTAAAATGAAAAATTCTACATCATTCCTGGCATACCACCACCCATAGGAGGCATAGCAGCAGCTTTATCGTCTTTAATATCCACCAAAGCACACTCAGTAGTAAGTATCATACCAGCCACCGAAGCTGCGTTCTCAAGAGCTACACGAGTAACCTTTTTAGGGTCAATAATACCAGCTCTGAACATATCACAATAAGCATCTGTTTTAGCATTGTAACCAAAAGCCTCGCGTGATGATTCTAACACCTTAGCTACGATTACAGAACCCTCAACACCAGCGTTTTCAACAATAGTACGCAACGGAGCCTCCAATGCTTTAAGAATAATCTTAATACCTGTTTCTTCGTCAGTATTTGCAGCTTTTATCTTAGTCAAGGCATTCTTAGCGCGTAATAAGGCAATACCACCACCAGCTACAATACCTTCTTCAACAGCCGCACGAGTAGCGTGAAGCGCATCGTCTACACGGTCTTTTTTCTCCTTCATTTCCACTTCCGAAGCAGCACCTATGTAAAGAACCGCTACTCCGCCCGATAGTTTAGCCAAGCGCTCTTGTAGTTTCTCACGGTCGTAGTCAGAGGTAGTGTTTTCAATCTGAGCTTTTATTTGGGCAGCACGAGCCTTAATATCTTCCGATTTACCAGCACCATTTACAATAGTAGTATTATCCTTGTCTATAGATATTCTCTCGGCAGTACCAAGCATATCTATAGTAGCGTTTTCAAGGGTAAAGCCTCTTTCTTCAGCTATTACAGTACCACCGGTAAGGATAGCAATATCTTCAAGCATAGCTTTACGACGGTCACCAAAACCAGGAGCTTTTACAGCAGCTATGCGTAAGGTACCGCGTAGTTTGTTCACTACTAAGGTAGCCAAAGCTTCACCATCAATATCTTCAGCAATAATTAACAAAGGTTTGCCCGATTGTGCTACAGGTTCCAACACAGGTAGCAAATCCTTCATAGTCGAAATTTTCTTGTCGTATAACAAGATGTAAGGGCGGTCTAACTCAGCTACCATCTTTTCAGAGTCAGTAACAAAGTAAGGAGAAAGGTAACCGCGGTCAAACTGCATACCCTCCACCACATCTACGTAAGTATCAGTACCTTTAGCCTCTTCCACAGTGATAACACCTTCTTTACCAACTTTTTCAAAAGCCTGAGCTATAAGTTCACCAATAGTATCGTCGTTATTAGCCGAGATAGAAGCCACTTGTCTAATTTTTTCAGAAGAAGACCCTACTTCTTTAGCCTGTTTAGCCAAGTTCTCAACTATTTTAGCTACGGCTTTGTCAATACCGCGTTTCAAGTCCATAGGGTTAGCACCCGAAGCCACGTTCTTCAAACCTTCTTTTACGATAGCTTGCGCCAATACGGTAGCAGTAGTAGTACCGTCACCAGCAAGGTCGTTAGTTTTAGAAGCAACTTCTTTTACCATTTGGGCGCCCATATTTTCAAGAGCGTCTTCTAATTCAATTTCTTTAGCTACGCTTACCCCGTCTTTAGTTACTTGTGGTGAGCCGAATGATTTGCTAATAATCACATTTCGACCTTTAGGCCCAAGGGTTACTTTTACTGCATTAGCCAATGCATCTACCCCGCGTTTTAAACCTTCGCGAGCGTCTATGTCAAATTTTATATCTTTTGCCATTTTTTGTTTAATAATAATTTGTGAATGTTTAATTGAGGATTATATTACTGCCAACACATCGTTTTCACGCATAATGAGGTAGTCTTTCCCTTCCAATTTAAGTTCAGTACCAGCGTATTTTCCATAAAGTACGGTATCACCTACTTTAAGGGTTACAGGGTTATCTTTAGTACCTGCCCCTACGGCTACTACGGTACCTTTTTGTGGTTTTTCTTTAGCAGTATCAGGAATGATAATGCCCGATGCGGTAGTAGTTTCAGCCACTGCAGGCTCTATAACTACTCTATCAGCTAAGGGTTTAATATTCAATTTTGCCATTATTAGTTTTTTGTTTTTAGTTACTTTATTAGTTGTTAAGTGTCGGACTGGTCAGCATTAACTCCCAACAAGCCCGACTTATTTTCCAACTGTTACATAGCCATAAGTATGCCAAAGGCTAAAAACTGACAAACTGTCAGTTCTTAGTTGTTGGTATTAGAAGTTGTGGCAGGTGTAGTAGCGTTATTGTCAGTAGCTTGTTGGGTTTGCGCAGGTGCTGCTGGCGTATTGCCATCTAATAATTTAGATTGCGCACCGGTACCTGTGTTAGATTGTAACAAGGTATTGGCTACCAATATAAGCACAGCCAAGGCTGTTGCGAATGTCCAAGTACTGCGTTCTAAGAAGTCGCCAGTTTTTTTCACGCCTCCTACTACCTGTGTATTCCCACCAAAGGTAGATGATAGTCCGCCTCCTTTAGGATTTTGAACCATAATGACTAATGCGAGTAGTAAGCATACCACTACAATAAGTACTAAAAAGATGTTGAATGCTGTCATTTGTTTATAAATTATTTTGCTGTAATTTTTTGATTTTTTCTATTTCGGCTGCAAAGTAACTACTTTTTTTTGGATTTTTCAAAATTAATATTTGATATGCTTGTATAGCTTGTTTGTATTTACGCTGATTTACATACACTTGCGCCAATGTTTCTGTCATTAATTGTTTTTCATCAGCCTGCACTTGGTCTGCTAAATTAACGTCCGATACGTAATCTTTCTTAGCTTCTATTTTCGGATTGTTCTCAAGGAATTTGTCAATCAGTTTAAATTTCTCCGCTACATCGTCATCTTTATATTGGGGCATAGGCGGGGGCGGTGGTGGCGGAGTAGGGGTAGGGGTGGTCGGGTTAATAATAGTAGGTGGTGGCGGAGTTGGTTTAGGGGTATCTTGTTCGTTTTTAGGTATAAAAACCTTAGTTAAATCACGATGAGTGATAAGCTCTTCGGGGAATATATTCTCTTCAAAAATAGGGTCGGGCAGTCGGGGTCGGAATGAGGGGCGTGGTTCAGGGTCTATATAGCTAACCTTTGGAGGGGTATTGTCATTAGGCAAAGGCTGAGGTCGTTCGTGACTTTTGCTTATGCGCTGAAAATCTTTTCTAATAGCCGAGAAAACAGGGTCTATTTCTTTTGAGTTGATAAAGTTAAACAGAACAGTCCGGTCAGTAACGTGTACCGCTGCCAATTTAAGAGCCTTATGGTATCGGTAATCCCCTTCGGTGTGTAGTACTTTTAGCTGTAAAACTCTTGCTGCTTGAAAATAAGGGTATTCCTTCACTATTTCGCTTAGTTCGTTCACTTGTTCTTTGCTAATAGCGTAGGGATTCTTAATAATTTCTATGAATTGTTTTACAGTCACTTCTTATGTATTACCAATCGGCAAGTGAGGCGTTAAAAATATCTTGAGTTATTCGTTCAAATATTTGAGGGATAGCTTCTCCTTTTACACTGTTGAACTGTGCTGCTGCCGGATAGTCGTAATAGAAAGAAAAACGTTTTTCAAAGTCCTTCTTTTCCTCAGTTCGGTTTGTAAATCGCACGTTTACGCTTATAGTCACACGGTTTTGTGCAGCGCGCTGTTCAGCAGTAGCCGTCATAGGGGTAATGTTAAACTCCACTATTTCACCCTCGTACAGCAAGTCGGCATTTCGGTCAGTAAGGCTCAGGTTAGTCTGGTTATTGATAAGGTCTTGCAAGGCAATAGTAAAATCCCTATCAAGACCCGGTTCCACTATAGGCGCATCATTGCGGAAAAAGTTCACTTGAAAAGTTTTAGCATCACCCGTACTTCCGCCGGTAAAGTTGTAAATACCGCAGCTAAGAGTACTAAGAGCTAAGAGTGAAAATATAAGGTTTTTCATTTGTTTTCAGTTTCAGGGTGCAAAGATACAAATTAATTGACAATTAGCAATGAATAATTAACAATTAGGCACCGCCATCTCAAAAGTCACCTTTTAGCTACCGAGATACTACCCCTAACCTACAGTGGCTTCACAGTGGCTTCACAGTGGCTTCACAGTGGCTTCACAGTGGCTTCACAGTGGCTCGACAGTGGCTCGACAGTGGCTCGACAGTGGCTCCACAGTGGCTCCACAGTGGCTCCACAGTGGCTTCACAGTGGCTTCACAGTGGCTCTACAGTGGCTCCACACTATAAGACGACTATAAGATAAACACAGAATAGCCCATAAGCTCGCGCAACCACATTTGCTAATTTTCACATTTGCTAATTTTCACATTTGCTAATTTTCACATTTGCTAATTTTCTCATTTTCACATTTGCTAATTAAAAAAAAATTCGTACTTTTGCAGTACCATATCACCCAATATTAATTGTTAATTATTAATTGTTATGAGATTAATTATTTTATCATCACTACTACTACTATTTTCTTGCAAAACTCCCCAACGCCCTATGATGGCAACCCCTATGACGCAGGAAGCTATCCAAACCCTCAATGAAGGCACTTACTATGTCTATTCGCAGCCCCTCGAAAAGCAAGAGCCCCTCTTCTTTCCCCTCCTCCCAAAAGAATACCAAGAAGAAGCCCTACCGATAAGCCGCTTTAACCTCCAAGTCAAAGCCGATACCCTTTACGTAAGCTATCAAAAAGTAAAAGACACCACCACCGTTACCGTAACACAAGCATTTAAGGGGAAACAAAAAAAGAACTTCTGGCGCCGATATAACAAGTTCCGAGTATTACCCTTTATTCCCTTCTATATACAAGTAGATATCGACCGAATACGCATAGCCCCCGATGCCGAAGGCAACCTTTTAGTAGAAGTATACCAAGACCTACAAATAGCCGTACCCATCGCCTTTTCACAGTTCTTCCGAACATTTTACGATACTTTCATATTCAAACGCACCACCAGCACACCCTAAAAATAAACCATAAAACAGCCTCGCGAAAAAAAATCTTTACAGATTATTGCCAATTGTCAATTATTTTGTACTTTTGCCCAATCGCTTAACACAAATCAAAATGAGCCAATTAAGTGCAAAACACCTCTTAGGAATCAAATATATCACCGAAGCTGATATACAACTCATATTTGAAACCGCCGATCACTTCAAAGAAGTCATCAATCGGCCTATCAAAAAAGTCCCCTCTTTGCGCGATATTACCATCGCCAACCTCTTCTTTGAGAATAGTACCCGTACACGCCTCTCTTTTGAATTAGCCGAAAAACGCCTCTCTGCCGATGTTATTAACTTCTCAGCATCACAATCCTCCGTTACCAAAGGCGAAACCTTGGTCGATACTGTGAACAATATCCTCTCAATGAAAGTCGATATGGTAGTAATGCGCCACCCCAATCCTGGTGCAGGCGTATTCCTTTCACAGCACGTAAATGCCGCTATCGTTAATGCTGGCGACGGAGCCCACGAACACCCCACCCAAGCCCTACTCGATTCCTACTCCATACGTGAGCGTCTGGGCGATGTAGCAGGCAAAAAAGTAGTAATAGTAGGTGATATACTCCACTCACGCGTAGCACTTTCCAACATCTTTGCCCTTCATAAGCAAGGAGCCGAAGTAATGGTCTGCGGCCCCCAAACCCTCATACCCAAATACATTCATACACTCGGAGTAAAGGTCGAAACCAACCTACGTAAAGCACTGAATTGGTGTGATGTAGCCAATATGCTCCGCATACAAAACGAACGACTCGATATAAGCTATTTCCCCTCTACCCGTGAGTACGTACAGCAATACGGACTTACTATGGAGCTGCTCAATTCATTAGATAAAGAAATAGTAATAATGCACCCAGGCCCTATTAATCGCGGAGTTGAAATTACCAGTGAAGTAGCCGATAGTTCACAGTCTATCATATTACAACAAGTCGAAAACGGAGTAGCTATTCGTATGGCAGTAATATACCTACTCGCCCAAAATCTAACCCCCAGTTCTTAATTCCTAAAAATGAATTTTATTGATTACTTACTTTCAGCAGTGCTGATGCTCATCACCTTTGCCATAGGTAGCTCCTTGCACTTTGCCGATTTTGAGAAAATATTTAAAAAATCAAAGCCCCTGTACTTGGGGCTTTTCTTACAGATGGCATTTTTGCCCATCTGTGCCTTTATTATAGCAGCCATATCCGATTTAACACCAGCCGAAAAAGTAGGGCTTATCATCGTTTCTATATGCCCTGGCGGCACCACTTCCAATTTTGTCAGCTATCTAATCAAAGCCGATACCGCCTTAGCAGTAGCCCTAACAGCCATTAACAGCCTACTGATATTGCTCACCATACCAATGTTGTCAAGCTGGGCAGTACAAGCATTTATGGGCAGCCATACCGATGTATCTTTACCTATTATTAATATGATTTGGGAAGTGATGAAAGTCACCATTATTCCCGCCCTATTAGGATTGCTTTTTAACAAGTTCTTTCCCGAAATATCCGTTAAAATCAGGGTTCCTTTAAAGGTCATTAATACCATATTGTTAGGAATGGTGTTTGCTATCAAGTTTTTTGGCGATACCAATTCAGGCGGAAGTGGTATTTCAATTGATGAGATATGGCGATTATTACCAGCCACCCTACTATTACACCTCAGTGCTATGATACTCACTTATTTCATAGCTTTAAAGTCTAAAATTTCGGGAGTACAAGCCACCACCATAGGCATTGAAGTCGGTTTGCAGAACACCGCCCTTGCTATTTTAGTAGCAGGCACCCTTTTGCGCAGTGCCGATATGACCAAGCCAGCCCTTGTATACGCAATCTTCTCCTTTTTCACTACCTTTCTTTTTGCCTTTATAACCATAAGGATAAAGAGGTAGATACAAAAAAACAATATAAATAAAGTGCGATGTTCATTACAATGAGCATCGCACTTTATTTATATTGTTATTGTCCGAAACAGCTTAGGCAAACAGCGTACCCTGTATGGCAGGTTGTACCCTTCCTAAGTGTTTATATGCCAAATCAGTTACTTCACGCCCACGAGGGGTACGCACTATGAATCCCTCCTGAATAAGAAAAGGCTCATATACCTCTTCAATAGTTTCAGCACTTTCCGATACCGCAGTAGCAAGAGTGCTAATCCCCACAGGTCCCCCTTTAAACTTATCTATCAAGGTTAGGAGTATTTTGTTATCCATCTCATCTAATCCGTGAGCATCAACATTTAGGGCTTTAAGTCCAAAGCGAGTAATCTCAACATCTATTTTGCCATTACCTTTTATTTGGGCAAAATCACGAATGCGGCGCAGCAGGGCATTGGCAATACGAGGGGTACCACGACTTCGGCTTGCCAGCTCAATAGCCGCCTGAAGCTCAATAGGCACTTTTAGGATAGAAGCACTTCGTTGCACTATATCGGCTAAGAGTTCGGTAGAATAGTACTGTAACCTGCTTTGGATACCAAAACGAGCCCGCATAGGTGCTGTAAGTAAGCCCGAGCGGGTAGTAGCTCCAATAAGTGTGAAGGGGTTTAAGTTTATTTGTACCGTACGGGCATTAGGTCCCGATTCTATCATTATATCAATTTTATAATCCTCCATAGCCGAATAGAGGTATTCTTCCACTACGGGGCTTAATCGGTGAATTTCATCAATGAACAGCACATCACGAGCTTGCAGGTTAGTGAGCAGTCCTGCCAAATCACCAGGTTTATCCAATACAGGTCCCGAAGTAATTTTGATACCTACTCCCAGCTCGTTAGCAAGTATATGGGCAAGAGTAGTTTTCCCTAAGCCTGGGGGCCCGTGAAAGAGGGTATGGTCTAAGGCTTCATTGCGCATATTAGCCGCCTTAACAAACACTTTAAGATTTTCTAAAACAGCTTCTTGTCCGGCAAAATCATCGAATGACAAAGGGCGCAGGGCTCGTTCAATGTCGAGTTCCTGCGCCGAGTAATTTTCTTTATTAGGATTTAAATTCTTATTCAAAATTATCGCTCTATTTCATATTTCTTAAATTGATAACTTCTTGTTGGGTAAGCCTACGCCAGTGACCACGAGGTAAATCTTTTTTAGTAAGCCCCGCAAATACTACACGGTCTAACTTATCTACCTGATAGCCTAAGTGTTCAAAAATGCGGCGTACAATGCGGTTTCGCCCACTGTGTATCTTAATACCTATTTCATTTTTAGGTTTATCATTCACATAGCTAATTTCATCTACTTCTATAAAGCCATCTTCTAACTCTAAGCCCTCTTGTATGGCTACAAAATCTTTGTATTCCAATTTTCTATCGAGGATTACGTGGTATATTTTTCGTACGCCGTGTGTAGGGTGAGTGAGTTTTTTGGTAAGCTCACCATCGTTAGTAAGGAGTAGCAATCCGGTAGTAGCCCTGTCCAACCTACCTACAGGAAGAATGCGCGCATTGGTAGCGTTAGCCACTAAGTCCATAACAGTTTTACGCCCTTTTTCATCGTTAGTAGTGGTGATAAAGCCCTTAGGTTTGTTCAGCAGTATGTATTCTTTCTTTTCGGAAGAGAGCAGTTTACCGTCAAAGCGCACCTCGTCGGTAGGTTTTACGCGATAGCCCAAGGTAGTCATCACCTCCCCATTTACGGTTACATTCCCTGCCGAGATATACATATCGGCATTGCGACGTGAGCATATACCAGCATCGGCAATGAATTTATTAAGGCGTATTTCGGTAGCAGGGGTAGGGGGGTACTCTACAGGAGACTGGTTAGCGGTGTTGTTATAAGGTTTTTTGTAATTGTTATACTTGTTTTCGCCACCATTATAACGATTGCCATTATTACCGCGATATTCGTTTTTGCTATATTTTCCGCCTTCATTATTGCTATAACGATTGTTGTTATTACTGCGATATTCGTTTTTGCCGTATTTATCGGCATTGTTGTAACGATTTTCGCTATTGTTATAACGATTCTCGCTATTATTGTAACGATTCTCGCTATTATTGTAACGATTCTCGCTATTGTTGTAACGGTTTTCGTTATTATTGTAACGCTGAGGTCTTTCAGAAGTATTATTTTCTGAATTATAAGGTCTGTTATAGCTGCGGTTTTCGTTATTCTGACCGTAAGAAGGCTTTTTAAAAGGAGTACTGCCGTATTCTTTGCGTTGCGGAGCTCCGTTATTGCTGTATTCTTTACGCCCAAAACTGTTGTTACTGCCGTACTCTTTACGGTTGTTATTGTTGCTTTTGTAAGAAGAATTGTTATAAGGTTTACGCTCTGAATTCCCTTCGGAGGTATAGTTATTCTTCTTGTAGTTGGTGTTAAATTTTTTGTTTTCCATACAAATTAATTCTCTCTATAAATATCATAGTTTAAGGCTGCAAAGGTAGGAATATTTTTTTAATTAGCAAATGAGAAAATTTGAAAATTAGCAAGTGCCTGTTCCGCCCTTAAGTGCAATTGGTTGGTAAAAGGTATTTTATACTTGAATAACTCCTAAGTTAAAAGGTTTTTCAATAGGGGCTTGGTTAGCGGCTTCTATGCCCATTGCTACCCATAGACGAGTTTCTAAGGGGTCGATAATAGCATCTGTCCATAGGCGAGCGGCGGCGTAGTAGGGTGATATTTGCTGGTCGTACTTTTCTTTAATATGGTTAAACAAAGCTTCTTCTTTTTCGGCAGTAAGTTCTTCTCCTTTTTTCTTCAGGGTGGCTGTTTCTATTTGGAGCAGTACCTTAGCAGCTTGGGCGCCCCCCATAACGGCTATGTTACCACTGTGCCACGATACGATAAGGCGAGGGTCATAAGCCTTGCCACACATAGCGTAATTACCAGCTCCGTATGAGTTACCTACCACTACCGTGAACTTAGGTACTACCGAGTTGGCTACGGCATTCACTAATTTAGCCCCGTCTTTAATAATACCTCCGTGTTCCGATTTTGAGCCCACCATAAATCCTGTTACATCTTGTAAGAACAGCAGTGGGATTTTTTTCTGGTTGCAGTTAGCTATAAAGCGAGTGGCTTTGTCGGCACTATCGGAGTAGATAACCCCTCCGAACTGCATCTCGCCTTTTTTGGTTTTTACCACCTTGCGTTGGTTAGCTACAATGCCTACCGCCCAGCCCTCGATACGCGCATAGCCCGTAATGATAGTTTGTCCGTATCCTTCTTTATACTCATCAAACTCTGAATTATCGACCAAGCGGAGGATAATTTCTTTCATATCATAAGGTTCCGACCGCAGTTTGGGCAGTATGCCGTATATTTCATTAGGGTCTTTCAGAGGTTTTTGGGCAGCGATGCGGTTAAAGCCAGCCTTAGGGGTATCGGCAAGTTTGCTCATAGTGCGGCGTACGCGGTTTAGCGCATCTTTATCGTCGGTGGCTTTATAGTCGGTTACGCCACTAATTTCACAGTGAGTAGTAGCCCCTCCTAAGGTTTCATTGTCGATACTTTCACCTATGGCAGCTTTTACTAAGTAGCTGCCAGCCAAGAAGATACTTCCTGTTTTATCCACAATCATAGCCTCATCACTCATTATAGGTAGGTAAGCGCCTCCTGCCACGCAACTTCCCATTACCACCGCTATTTGGGTGATACCCATACTGCTCATCAGGGCGTTATTGCGGAAAATGCGACCAAAGTGTTCTTTATCAGGAAATATTTCGTCTTGGAGGGGTAGGTACACCCCAGCACTATCTACTAAGTAGATGATAGGCAGGCGGTTTTCCATAGCTATCTCTTGGGCTCGCAGGTTTTTTTTGGCGGTGATAGGGAACCAAGCTCCTGCCTTAACAGTAGCGTCGTTAGCTACCACTACGCACTGTTTGCCCGATACGTAGCCTACCACTACTATCACCCCTGCCGAAGGGCAACCGCCGTGTTCGGGGTACATACCCTCGCCGGCAAAGGCTCCTATTTCTATGGAAGGTTTATCTTTATCTAAAAGGAAGTTAATGCGCTCACGAGCCGAGAGTTTTCCTTGAGCGTGTAGTTTTTCAAGGTTCTTTTTGCCGCCACCTTCTTTTACTTTCAGAAGGCGCTGGCGCAGTTCGTTTAGAGCTAATTTATTAAAATCGTCGTTGCTGTTGAATTGAATATCCATTGTAATACTAAAGTCACCCACGTATTCCGCCAGCAAGGCGAAAGAGTGAGTAAATTAAATGAGGGTGCAAAGATAGCGATAATTTGGTAATGAACAAGCTACTTCAATGCCAGTCTTGGTTGTGCCGTAATTCCTTGTTCAGCAAAAGTACCTTCTAAAAACTTGTAATAACCTACTATACCTATCATTGCAGCGTTATCGGTACAGTACTGAAATTTAGGTATAAAAGTTTGCCAACCGTACTGTTGCCCCAAAGAGGTTAGGGCGTTGCGAATACCCGAATTAGCCGATACACCTCCGCCAATAGCTATTTGCTTAATGCCCGTCAGTGTTACGGCTTTTTTGAGTTTGCTCATCAGTATTTCGACTATAGTATGCTGTACCGAAGCACAGATGTCGGGCAGGTTTTCGGCAATAAAGTTAGGGTTTTGGGCAGTTTGTTTCTGGATAAAGTACAAAATACCCGTTTTTAGTCCAGAAAAGCTAAAGTTAAGTCCGCTGATATTCGGTTTAGCAAAATTAAAGGCGTGAGGGTTACCCTGTTGTGCGTATTTGTCGATAAGAGGCCCTCCGGGGTAGGTCAGTCCTAATATTTTAGCTGTTTTATCAAAAGCTTCCCCTACGGCATCGTCTAAGGTCTGACCTAAGATTTCCATATCAAAAAAACTGTTCACTTTCACTATTTGGGTATGCCCTCCGCTAACAGTCATTGCAAGGAAAGGCAGCTGAGGTTTGGCTTGTCCTTCATCGATAAAATGGGCGAGGATATGCGCTCGCATGTGATTTACCTCGATGAGAGGGATACCTAACCCCATAGCCATCGACTTGGCGAAAGAGGTACCCACCAACAGAGACCCCATAAGTCCGGGCCCTCGGGTGAAGGCGATAGCCGAAAGCTGTTCTTGGTTTATACCAGCTTTGTGGAGTGCTTGTACTACTACTGGCACTATATTTTGGAGGTGTGCGCGCGAAGCCAGTTCGGGTACTACGCCCCCGTATTGCTCGTGTACGCTTTGGTTAGCTACCTCGTTACTAAGAACTTTATCATTGCAAAGCACCGCCGCCGAAGTGTCATCACAAGAGGATTCGATAGCTAATATATAGATATTTTTCATTGTTATCGGTTTAAAATGCAAAAGTACAAATAATTTGGCAAAAGACAAGAAATACTCGCTAGTCTTTAGTCGCTAGTTGCTAGTAGGCAAAACGGTTCAAAATTGTCTAACAAATCTGAAGTCCTGATAGGGGGTGGGAAATTAGGAAATTAGCAAATGAGGAAATTAGCAAATTAGGAAATTAGCAAATTAGGAAATTAGCAAATGAGGAAATTGGGAAATTAGCAAATGAGGGAATTAGCAAATGAGG
>CAUREJ010000026.1:0-29335 GCA_963523735.1 uncultured Capnocytophaga sp. | reverse complement strand
AGGGTAAGGTGATTCCTCTGCAAATTTTTCACATTCAGCCACGTGTTCTTTAACGCGTTCTTCAATAGCTTCAAGTTCTGCATCGGTAACATAACCTTTTTCTTTAATTACCTTTTTTATTTCTGCTAAAATATCACTTTCTTTTGCAGGTTTGTCTTCTACAGCAAGGGCTGCTGTAGTACCTCCTTGAGCTGCTGCCAATACAGCATTCACATCGGTACCTGCAGGACCTATAATAGCCAATAATGAATCAACTGAAGCACTCTCGCCTTCTTTTAGTCCTACGTAAAGCAAAATACCATTATAGAATGATTCAAATTCCATAGTAATTTTGTCGGTTTCTATCTCTGCTAAGATATCACCTTCTTTTACAGTATCACCTACTTTTTTAAGCCAAGTAGCTACAGTACCCTCAGTCATAGTATCACTAAGGCGAGGCATAGTAACAATCTCTACACCTGCAGGCATAGCTGCTGCGGGAGCTGGAGCTGGAGCAGCTGCTGTAGCACCTCCGCCTATCAGAGCCGAAATATCTTCCCCTTCTTTACCGATAATAGCCAATAGAGTATCTACTTTAGCTCCTTCACCTTCTTGTAACCCTATATATAATAAGGTACCTGTGTGAAATGATTCAAAATCCATCGTAGCTTTATCGGTTTCAATTTCAGCTAAGATGTCTCCTTCATTTACTTTATCGCCTACTTTTTTAAGCCACTTTGCCACAACACCTTCTTCCATAGTGTCGCTTAGGCGTGGCATAGTAATAATTTCTGCCATTTATGCTGTTTATTTAAACTAGAGTTTTGTTTCAATTACAGTCTGTTAGGCAAGAAAGGATAGTTTTCTTGTTCGTACACAGTGTCATACATAACGTGTCTTTCAGGGTAAGGTGATTCCTCTGCAAATTTTTCACATTCAGCCACGTGTTCTTTAACGTGTTCTTCAATAGCTTCAAGCTCTGCGTCGGTAGCATAACCTTTTTCTTTAATTACCTTTAATACATTGGTAATAGGGTCATTTTCTTTATATTTTTCCACTTCTTCTTTGGTGCGGTAGTGTTGTGCATCCGACATTGAGTGTCCGCGATAACGATAAGTGCGAATATCCAAAAGGGTAGGACCTTCACCTCTACGAGCGCGTTCTATAGCTTCATACACAGCTTCAGCTACTGTTTCAGGGTGCATACCATCTACGGCTTGGCAAGGCATTTCGTAACCTAAACCTAATTTCCAAATATCCACGTGGTTAGCAGTTCTTTCAACCGATGTACCCATAGCGTAGTGGTTATTCTCAACAATAAACACTACTGGCAATTTCCAAAGCATTGCCATATTTAAGGTTTCGTGAAAAGCTCCTTGTCTTACAGCACCATCACCCATAAATGTAAGGGTAACTGCTTCTCTTTTAAAGTACTTGTCAGCAAAAGCCAAACCAGCACCTAAGGCTATTTGTCCACCAACAATACCATGACCACCGTAAAAATGGTGTTCTTTTGAGAAAATGTGCATAGAACCTCCCAAACCTTGTGAAGTACCAGTAGCTTTACCGTAAAGTTCTGCCATAATACGCTTAGGGTCTACACCCAAACCTATAGGGTGTACGTGGCAACGATAAGATGTAATCATTTTATCTTTGCTCAAATCCATAGCGTGTAAGCAACCAGCAGCTACTGCCTCTTGTCCATTGTACAAGTGTAAAAAGCCTCTTACTTTTTGCTGAATGTAAACTGCGGCAAGTTTATCTTCAAACTTCCTCCAAAAAAGCATCTCTTCGTACCATTTTAGGTACACTTCCTTATCAAATTTTTTCATTTGTTTTTATGTATATAAATAAAAGTCTGATGAATATTATTTTGTTAAAGTGTTGATAGTAAGAGCTTTTAATGTTTTTAGCTCTTAAAACACTCTAAAAATATTTGCAAAGGTGCAAAAAAAATATCACCTAACCAAAAATATTTCAAAAAAAATATTACCTTTGTCCCATTAATTCAAATTATTAAACGTAATGAAGGTAAAATTAACTTCCGCACTTTTGTTATTGATGACAATCATTTCGTGCAAATCAACAACTACCAGTGAGGGGGCAAGCACTGCCGATTACCAAGTAATCCCTACCCCTCAGTCTATCACCAATCCACAATCCGATGCCGGTAAACCTTTTGAGCTTACTGCTAGCACCGAAATTACTTACCCCGAAACCAATGCCGACCTGCAGCGCTATGCTACTTTCTTGCAAGAGTACATCAAAAAGCAAACAGGCATCGAGGTAAAAACAGCCCCTGCACAAGCCGATAAACCTAATACTATCAACTTGTTGCAAAACTACAACCACACCAATACCGAAGCCTACCAAGTGACTGTTACCCCCAATAACATCACCGTTAATGGCGCCACAAAAGCAGGTGCTTTCTACGGAATCCAATTCCTCCGAAAAGCTATCCCTGTCGAGAAAACTAAAAAAGTACTTTTCCCCGCAGTTCAGGTAGATGATTACCCTTATTTTGCTTACCGTGGCGGTCACTTGGATAGTGCTCGACACTTCTTCTCAGCCGACTCAGTCCAAATATTCATCGATATGCTTGCCTTGCATAATATGAATAAATTCCACTGGCACCTTACCGACGACCAAGGTTGGCGCTTAGAATCAAAAAAATATCCTGAACTTACTGTAATAGGATCTACTCGTAGCCAAACTATGGTGAACAAACAATGGGATACTTTTGATGGCAAACCTCACAGCGGATTCTATACCCAAGAACAAATAAAGCACCTTGTAAAATACGCTGCCGAGCGCAATATTACTATCATTCCTGAAATAGACCTTCCTGGTCACATGGTAGCCGTATTAGCTACTTACCCTCATTTAGGTTGTACAGGAGGTCCTTACAAAGTACGTGAAACTTGGGGTATAGCCGAAGAGGTACTTTGCGCAGGTAATCCCGAAACTTATGACTTTATTAAAAATATATTGGAAGAAGTAACCGAACTCTTCCCTTCCGATTATATTCACATTGGGGGTGATGAATGTCCAAAAGTAAGTTGGAAAAAATGTCCTAAATGTCAAGCTAAAATTAAAGAACTCGGCATTAAAGGTGATACCAAACACTCTGCTGAAGAATACCTACAAAGCCATATAATTACTTTTGCTGAAAAAGTATTAGCTGAAAAAGGTAGAAAAATGATAGGTTGGGACGAAATCCTTGAAGGTGGATTAGCTCCTAATGCTACTGTAATGTCTTGGCGTGGTATCGGTGGCGCTATTGAAGCTGCTAAGTCCGGACACGATGCTATTATGACACCTATGGCTTATTGCTACTTCGACTTCTACCAAAGTGACAAAGTAAATGAAGAACCTCTTGCTATTGGTGGTTATGTACCTGTAGAACGCGTCTACTCATTTAATCCTTATCCCGATGCTCTTACCCCTGAACAAAACAAACATATATTAGGAGTACAAGCTAATATATGGACAGAGTATATGAAAACTTTCAAACATGTTCAGTATATGGCATTACCTCGTTACGCAGCTCTTTCCGAAGTACAATGGTTAGCACCAGGTCAAACTAAGGATTATCCTCAGTTCTTGCAAAAACTATTACGCCTTATCAAAATCTATCAAGCAGAAGGCTATAACTATGCAAAACACATCTTCAACCTTCGTGCAGAAGTGAAACCCGAAGTAGGTAATATTCAAGTAACTTTCTCTTGTTTGCAAGATACTCCTATATATTACACTACCGATGGTAACCAGCCTACTAAAAGCTCAGAAGTATACAAAGAGCCCCTTAAAATAACCCAAGATACCGAGCTCAAAGCTAAAGTATTTGGTGCCGAAGGTGAAAGCTCTTTTGAACAACACTTCTCTTTTAACAAAGCTACTGTGCGCCCTATCGAGTTCATTAGCAAGCCTACTCCTAACTATACCTTTGCAGGTGCCATAACTTTAGTTAACGGACAAAAAGGAGGTAATAACTCACGCTCTGGTCAGTGGTTAGGCTTTAGTCAAGCTCCTTGTGAAGTAGTAATCACTCTTAATGAGAATACTCCTGTAAAAGAAGTGAAATTTGATGCTTTTATTAATACAGGCGACTGGATTTACCCTCCTACTCACTTTGAAGTATTAGGTTCTAAAGATGGTAAAACCTACGAAACCCTTGCTAAAGAAGATTATGCAATGCCTAAGGAACACTTCAAAGAAATAAAAAACTATAGTCTCTCTTTCCCTGAAAAAGAAGTAACTTATTTAAAAGTGAAAATCAATGAAGTGAACAAAATACCTGCCTTCCACAAAGATGCAGCAGGCAAACCTGGTTTCTTATTTATCGACGAAATCGAAGTGAATTAAGAAATTCTTACTTGTTAATTGAAAAGGTGCTCTGAAACTCTTATCAGGGCACCTTTTTTATTGCTTCAAAAATAACAAAAATGCACCTTTTCTCCATTTTTATTGCAAATAATTCAAAGAGTACCAACCCCAACTCCCTTTTTAGTTAAAAAACACAATTCCTTAACAATCAGTTTGTTGCATCAAAATCATTGCCAAAACCAACTTAGAGCCATCTCGAAGCCATCTCGAAGGCATACCGAAGGCAGAGCGAAGGGTGAGCGAACAATGAGCGTTACATCACTGAATATCAAGCATTTCAACCCTACTCCCTCACTTTGCATAATTCGCAACAAAAATCCCCCAACACTACATTTTCCTCATTTCCTCATTTCCTCATTTTCCTCATTTCCTCATTTCCTAATTTGCTAATTTGCTCATTTCCTCATTTTTCTAGAGCTTCAGATTTGTTAGGTAATTTAGAACCGTTTTGCCTGCTAGCGACTAAAAACTAAAGACTAATTACTATTTCTTGTCATTTGCCAAATTATTTGTACATTTGCACTAAAATAAACCCTTTCTTATGAATTACATCGAATACACCTTTACTATTGCCCCTATGGGCGTTGCTTCCGAAATATTAGTAGCCGAACTTGCCGAAGTAGGCTTCGAGAGCTTTGTTGATACCGACAGCGGATTGCAAGCCTACATACAAGAACCCCTATGGAATCCTAATATACTCACTGATATTCAAATACTTAATAGCAAAGAATTTCACATTACTTACTCCTACCAAACTATCGAACAAGTGAACTGGAATGAGGAATGGGAAAAACATTTTGAGCCTATCACAGTCGAAGGGCAATGTACCGTACGTGCTACCTTCCACCCCGAAGCGCATACCCCTTACGAAATTGTTATCGATCCTAAAATGAGTTTCGGCACGGGTCATCACGAAACTACTTATATGATGTTACAGTTTCTGCTGAAAGAGGAACTCAAAGGCAAAAAAGTGCTCGATATGGGCTGTGGAACAAGTGTGCTCGCTATTATGGCAGCCAAACGCCAAGCTACCGAAGTACTTGCTATTGATGTAGACGAGTGGTGTGTAGAAAACTCAATCGAGAATGTACAGCGTAATGGATGTGAGCATATCAGAGTACAGTTAGGTGATGCCTCTTCATTAGCTAATGAAAAAGATTTTGATGTTATTATTGCTAACATCAATCGCAATATCCTCTTAAATGACCTACCGCTTTATGTTCCTGTCCTAAAAGCAGGAGGTACCCTCTTACTCAGTGGTTTTTATGAAGAAGATATACCACTCATCCGTGAAAAAGCCGAAACTCTCGGTTTGCAGTACATTGAAAACTTAGAACGCAACCGTTGGGTAGCAGTAAAATTTGAAAAAATAAACTAATGAACAATACTTTTGCCGATAGAATCATCACTTTTAACACGAAGTTAGTGTATAATGAAGCACTACCTAAAGACTTTGCTGTGCTTAACCCTTATACCGACAATCCCGAAACTATGTCGGTAATGCGTGCTTTCTACAAAAAGTTTTATAGTGATAACCATCAGCGAAAATTTATCATAGGCATTAACCCTAGCCGACACGGAGCAGGGGTTACAGGTGTTCCTTTCACCGATACCAAACGCTTAGAAAGTGAATGCGGTATTACTATGCACTCTGCTCATACACACGAAGTATCGTCCGTTTTTATGTACGATATGATAAAAGCCTATGGTGGAGTAACTAAGTTCTATGCCGATTTTTATATCAATTCTCCTTTTCCTTTGGCTATAGTGCGCAAAACTAAAGACGGCAAATGGCTCAATGCTAATTATTATGATGATGAGGCTCTTTTTATCTGTGTAAAAGACTATATGATTGAAACCTTAAAGAAACACATTGCCTTAGGCGTAGATACCCGTAAGGTGTTTGTATTAGGCAAAAAGAATACTACTTTCTTGAAGAAACTGAACAAAGAAGTGCCTTTGTTTGGTGAAATGGTAGAATTAGAGCATCCTCGCTTTATACAGCAATACAAATCAAAGGAAAAACAGCTGTATATCGATAAGTTTTTAATTAGTTTTCAATAGTAATTAATGAAAATATACGATGTTCTTGTAATAGGTAGCGGACTCTCAGGACTCTTTTCGGCTTTGCTCTTGGCTAAAGCAGGAAAAAGTGTATGCGTATTGGAGAAAAACCAACAATACGGGGGCAATCTCCAAACTTTTGTGCGCAATAACACGTTATTTGATGCAGGAGTGCATTACGTAGGAAGTCTTGCCGAAGGTCAAGTGTTGTATAAATATTTTAAAGAGGTCGGTATTGCCGATAGTCTTTCTTTGGAACGCCTTGATACAAATGGTTATGACCGCATTTGTTTTGCCGATACGCCAAATGTAATGTATCCTCACGCACAAGGATATGAGAACTTTGTAAAACAACTTCTCTTCTACTTTCCGCAAGAAAAGAAAGCCTTAGAACAGTATGCCCATACTATGCAATCTATCTGTGATAAGTTTCCTCTCTACCGCTATAAGCAAGCCATAGCCAAATATGATGAGCATACACTTTCTTTAAAACTCTTAGACTTTCTTAATAACATAACCGATAATGAACGACTTAAAGCAGTACTTTTAGGCTCTAACTTCCTATATGGTGGTGTCGATGCGCAAACGCCTTTGTACGTACACGCACTCACAGTTAATTCATATATTGAAAGTGCTTCCCGACTCACACAAGGGGGTAGCCAAATAACCGACTTGCTCATCGAAAAATTGCACCAATACAATGCCGACCTTTTTAGCCAAACAGAGGTAGTAGCCTTTGAATACACTGAAGGAAACAAAATTAGTACTGTGAAGAGCAAGCAAGGAGGCGTTTTTAAGGCAAAGCAAGTCATTTCGGCTATCGATATAAAACAACTGCTAAAAATTACAGGCAAAACGCCTTTTAAACCTTCTTTTTACAAACGAGTACAAAAGCTACAACCCACTGTAGCAGCTTTTTCATTGCATTTGGTACTGAAACCTAACAAATTTCGCTACCTGCCTTATAATCTGTATTGGTTTAAGGATAACCATAGCGTTTACCAATCATCACACTATCCTACTAATGATTTTCCCTTATCGTATATGCTATCAATGAATCCACCAAAAAACGGAGGAGCCTATACTGATAATATTACGTTGCTTACCTATATGAATACCAATGAGCTACACCGCTGGGAAGATAGTATAGCTACCAATACCGAGGGCAATGACAGAGGTGCTCATTATGAACTCTTCAAGCGTCAGCGCGCTATGGACTTATTAGATGTGGTATCTCTTCAGTTTCCTACCCTCAAAGACTGTATTACCCATTATTACACTTCTACCCCTCTTACCTATCGTGATTATATAGGTAGTCCAACAGGAGCACTATATGGCTACAAAAAAAACGCTAACCATATAATGGAAAGCGTTTTTATGCCACAAACTCACATTAAGAGTTTGTATGTTACAGGGCAAAGTGTTGCTATGCACGGATTAGTAGGAGTTACTATCAGTGCGGTACTCACTTACCAAATCTTAATGCGATCTTTAGGTTCTTTGTAGAGTTTATCTCCTTTTTTTACATTAAAGGCTTTGTACCAAGCATTTACATTCACAAGCGGACCAAATGAACGGAAGTAACCAGGACTATGAGGGTCTGTTTTCACTTGGTTAGTAAGGTATTGTTCTTTAGAAAGCGTACGCCATACAGTACCCCAAGATATAAAGAAACGTTGGTCTTGAGTAAAGCCGCTTATCTTACCTACCTTACCTTTGTCTTTTAAATACATTTGCAAAGCATCAAAAGCGATATTTACACCGCCAAGGTCGGCTATATTTTCACCACTGGTGAAAGTACCATTTACGAAAATACCTTTTACAGGCTCGTATTTATCGTATTGTTCAGCAAGAGCCTTTGTAGCCTTTTGGAAGTTCTCCTTATCGGCAGGAGTCCACCAATTTTGCAAGTTTCCATCACCGTCAAACTCTGCACCGCTATCGTCAAATCCGTGTGTCATTTCGTGACCTATCACAGCGCCAATACCTCCGAAGTTCACGGCAGGATCGGCATCAAAGTTAAAGAAAGGTGGTTGTAAGATAGCTGCAGGGAATACAATTTCATTGTACAGCGGATTGTAATATGCATTCACAGTTTGTGGTGACATACCCCATTTAGTTTTATCTACAGGTTTACCTACCTTTTCTAAACTCTTTTTATAAGCCCATTCACTTACACGCTGCAAGTTAGCAAAATAAACTGTCTTAGCAGCTGGTTCAATGCTAAGTTTAGAGTAGTCTTCCCATTTGTCAGGATACCCCACTTTTACGGTGAATTTGTTTAGTTTTGCCAAGGCTTTTTCTTTTGTAGTGTCTGACATCCAAGTCACTTCTTTGATGTGTTGTGCAAAGCTCTTTTTAAGGTAGTCTACCAAAGTTACCATCTCTTCTTTAGCTTTAGCAGGGAAGTACTTTTCTACATATAGCTTACCAAAGGCTTCTCCCAAAATACGGTTAATAACACTTAGAGCGCGTTTGTTCATTGGGCGTTGCTCTTCTTGTCCTTGTAATTCTTTGCTGTAGAAGTCAAAAGAAAGTTTATCTAACTCCTTAGTAAGATTGCTAGCGTTATCAGCTACTAATTGGTAACGTAGGTAATCTTTTATAAAAGGCAAGTTATTTTCAGTAATAAGCTGGTCGTATTGTTTGTATAAGCGTATTTCGGAAATGACTACCTTATCGGTATTTACTCCTACGTTTTTAAGAAACTCGGGTAAGTTTAGGTTTTTTACCAAGTTACTAAGTTCAGGCATTGTTTGAGGATTGTAGCTGAGGTTAGGGTCGCGGTCTTCTTCATTAGTAAGCATTAATTTAGCTACTTTTCGCTCGAAATCAACCATTTGTTTAGCTTTTTCTTCAGCTTTATCATCTTTAAGGACTTTAAAGATAGCTGCTACATACTCTTGGTATTTGTTCAAAGCTTCGGTATTTTCTTTGCTATCTTTTTGGTAGTAATCACGCCCCATACCAATACTGAAGTTGCCGAGGTAAACAGTATTCATATTAGAATTTTTCATATCGGCATATACACCCCAACCACAGATAGGGTTTTCCCCTTCGCGGGTAGCTTCTTCCAAGTATTTTTGAAGGTCAGCAAGTGTTTTGATAGCATCAATTTTACTTAGATAGCCTTTTATAGGGTTAAGACCTTCGGCATTACGTTTATCCCAGTCAATGAAGGACTCATATAGGTCTTTTATCTTCTGCCCTTCGGTACCTTGCTCAAACTTTTCCTTTAGCAAATTGTCTAAAATAAGCAGACAGTTCTCATCGGTTTTCTCGCGGAGGATATGAAAAGAGCCCCACGTAGGTTTGTCGGCTGGAATTTTGGCTGTTTTAGCCCACGAGCCGTTCACATAGTTGTAGAAATCATCTTGCGGGCGTACGGTTATATCCATATCAGCAAGTACGATCCCTTTGTCGGCATTGTTTGTCATTGTATTTTCTGTTTTTTTCTTATTTACGCCGCAGGCTACCATTAAGCCTACAGAGGAAAATAAAAGTGCATTTTTTACTGTTTTTTTCATCACTTTGATTACTATTTTTTGATTGATGCGACAAAAGTACAAATAAATTACTAATTAACAAGGAATAATTAGGCAAATTTCAATCACCTGTCGTTAGTGAAGTCTAAAGTACATATTTTAAGAGATTCTATTTTAGGCATAAAAAACTTTGCTAAACCACTTTAGATTTAGCAAAGTAATAGGAAGAAAAGGAGTAACACTTGCTTATCCTTCATCTATTTATTTTTTACGCTCTTCCATTTATTTTTTACGTTGTTCCATTTGCTTTTTGCGTTCTTCCATTCTTTGTATTTGTTCATTAGCTCTTTGCTGGAAGACTCCTCCTTGATGTTTAAGAAGCTTGATAGATTTTCCTTGAAAACGGGTCATTGCTCTTTTTTCCAAATCATAAACTCGTTTTATTTGCTTTTGGGTAAGGAATTTGCTGTATTTAGCGTAGTAATCTTTCCTGATGTCTAATATTTTTTGGCTGTGTTCAAACTGTTCTTGTATAACCTTTTTTGTTTCCTCTTCAGTCATCATATCTGCTGAGGTATTAGTTTTTTTATCAGGTCGAAGTGCCCATAATTCTTTTTGGCACTCACAGAATGTTTCGATGAACTGCTTAGTTATAGCGTCGCTTAAAGCGAGTTCATTGGCAATATGTTTAGCTTGTGCAGTAGCCAATTCTTCACGCGATAAACGTTGTTTATCGGTGTTTTGAGCTAATAATGTTGTGCTGAAAGTTATTGTAACAGCTAACAGGAATAGTTTAAAAAGATTGTTTTTCATACGTTTGTTTTTTACTCGTTAATAAATACGTCATCTTCAAAGACTGTGATAATATAATCTTGGTCTTCTTCATTAAGCTTACTAAAGGCTTGTTCAACATCGTAGATAGTAGTGTTTTGCTGGAAAAACACACCTTTCACGATAAAGAACAGCGCAATAGCTGCAGCAATAGCAAGGGTTGCCCTAAAGGTTACCTTCCTAAAGTTTCTCTTAGGTTTAGAGGCTATAGGCTGATAACATTTTATTTTTTCTAAAATAGAGTCTTCTATTTGTTCAAAAAAGTTATCGGGCACGGTGTAAGGCATTTTTTTGCCTATTTTGTCAAAGTCAAAATCTGTTTTCATAGTTGTTAATCGTGAGTTTTCATATATTCTACAATTTTATTTTTAGCATTATGATAATTAGCCTTTACATTTGCGGTGGTCGAGTTCGTTATCTGGGCTATTTCGTCATAATTTAACTCATCGTAATAACGCAGGTTAAATGCCAATTGCTGTTTTGTAGGCAGTGATAAGATAGCTTTCTGCAATTTTACACTTTCTAAATCGCTGTAATCAACATAATTACCACTCATTATACTATTAGCATACACTTCCAAACTATCTAATGAAAGTTGTTCCTCTTTTCTTCGGCTTAAAAGGCGCAAGGCTTCATTAGTAGCTATTTTGTATACCCAAGCTGTAAGTGATTCTTTGCTTTTAAATGTATGAAATGAACGAAACGCTCGTATAAAGGTTTCTTGTACGGCATCTTGCGCATCTTCGTGATCAACTACAATTCGCCTGATATGCCAATATATCACTTTTTTGTACTTGTTCATCAGCAATCGGAATCCGTTGTCGGGCTGCTCGTTCATTGCTACAATTATGGTCTTATCATCAATTGTCATTCGATAACTGTTTTTGGTTTTCTGTTCTCAATGAGCTCATTTAAGTGAACGTTCTGTAATAAAGACCCGCTAAATGCACAAAAGTAAAATTGAGAAGTAATTTTTTTATGCTTATTAAATAAAAAACTTTGCTAAACCTTTTACAAGCTTAGCAAAGTTTTTTCTGTTTAATTTCTGTTTTCTAATAAATATCAAGAGTTCTTTCTTCCTCAAAGCCATCAGGCATCGTGAAAACTATAGTATATCTTCCTTTAGGAAGGTAGATGTTACCATCGGTAGCGGTAGGTAAGAATATCTTTTGCAAACTTTTTTCATAAGCTACTTTACCTTCTGCCGATACCGTTAAATCATAAGGTATATAGTTAAAACCTTTGTTAGTTTGGTAGGTAAAGTTCTGCAATACTACTTTCCCTTTCATCACTTTTACAGGTATTTCAGTACCTTCTTCCGAGGCAAAAGCATAAAAGTATACAGTAGGTTTTACAGGTTCTTCCCACTCATTAGCGGCATTGCCCCATTGTGGTGAATACGGCATTGTAATAGGAGTTTCAAGTGGATAAAAGGCTTGTGAAGTAATCGCAGCTCGCAGTTCTTGCATCATCTTTACCGAAGTACGATATACCCCTCTACCTAAGGTTGCTACAATCATTTCACCTGTATTTTCATCAATAGCAATATCGGCAACGCCTGTTTCTGGCAGTCCTTTGCTAAAAGGTTGCCAACTCTCGCCTAAGTTAAATGAAATATAAAGCCCAGTATCGGTTCCTATATATAGCAACTGGTCATTTTTAGGGTCTTCTTTAATTACATTTACTTTGGCATCAGGAAGGTTTGAACGTATATCTGTCCAGCTTTTTCCGTTATCATTACTGATAAAAGCAAAAGGTTCATCAGTGCTGTTATCAGTGCTGATAAGGGTTGTAAGCACACGGTTGCGATAGTGTTTAGAGGCTATAAGGTTATTCACCTTTAGAGCCCTCGGGAAAGCATTGTATATCTGTTTCCACGATACACCGCCGTTATCAGTAGTATATACCATACCGTCATCACTACCTGTGTAGAGCAAACCAAACATAAATGGCGACTCAGCGATAGCCGAAATAGTACCATAAGCCTTATTTCCTTGCTTGTTCCCATTAGTCACATCGTCCGAAATAGTACGCCAGTTACGTCCTTTATCCATCGAAATATGTAGTTTGTTACTACCTACATAAATAATATCTCTGTTTTGAGGTGAAATAAGCAGCGGAGCCTTTTCACCAAAACGCAACGGAGCTTTGCTCTCATTGTAATACACAGTCCCTAAAGGGAAAAGTTGGTCTCTATCAGGTAAAAAAGTAAAGAAATTACCATAAGCAGTAGCCGCATAACTATCATTACCAAATGAAAGAGAGTGTATAGCCTTTTTAAACGTATTCCAATGGCTATTCTTTTTTGCCAATACCGATTGCTCGCTTACATAATAAGGAATTTTATGTGCCTTATCATATACTAACTGATTAAAAGTCATTGCCTGCGGTACATTTTTAAGAGCAAAACTTCTACCATTGTCATACGAAAGTTGTAACCCATTAATAGTGGTACAGAAAAGAGTACCTTGTTGCTGATACAGCTGCTCATAACCGCTTTGCAATGATACAGGTTGCTTACTTTTCCAAGTATTTCCTCCGTCTTGTGATTCTAACAAGGGGTATCCTGCTACAAACAAGTGATTTTTATTACTCGGATTTACGCTAATACCTCCAAAGCGTTCTCCATTTTGGTAATATACATCATTAAGAGGTTGGGTATTCGTTTTCTGCCAAGAGCTACCACCATCGGTAGTTAAGTACACTTCTGCTCCTATAACTTCTTGGGTATTAGCTCCTAAGTAGGTGAGTAATTTAGCTGGCGAGGTCACCTCTGCAGCTATCATATCTTTAAGGTTCTGAGCAGTGTATTTCTCATCTTGACCTATATTGTGCAAAAATATATCAAGACGGTTATTCTCTAACGCCAAGAAGTCGTTTTTACTCATATTGTCAAAATCTTGAGCCGAAAGATGAATGCGTAAGGTTTTCAGCGGACTGTTATTAGTCTCTTTCTTTTTAGTATTGCGGTTATCCACTACTGCGTAATAAGTTTTGCCATCAAATACAGCAACTCCTATACGCCCTATGTTACCGCGCAAAAAGCCATTAGCAGTGATTTTAGTCCAAGTATTACCCTTATCAGTACTTTTGTAAATAGCACTGTTGTTGCCATAAGGTACACTATTCCACAGGGTACTGTTCACCTCCCAAGCCACTGCCAAAAGCACACTATGGTCAGGCGATGCTACAAGCTGAGCAATCCCCGCACGAGTACTAACAAACTGCTTCTGTTGCCAGCTCTTGCCACCATCAGTAGTTTTGAAAATACCCCTCTTTTCATCAGCCTTATAAGGGTTTCCTAACACACCGGCTACAAGTTCCTGAGGGTTTGAAGGATTGATATACAAGCTGCTAATGCCCTGCATACCTGTTAGCCCTTTAAAATCAGTAGTTTTACCCTTATCAGCCGATACAAATACACCATAAGGGGTCGCCACAGCTATTGTCCCCGATGGCCAATCAGTTGCCAAAGCAGTGATATTTTGAGTAGGAAGAGTAGTGCATAGCTGCTCATAAGTCTCCCCACCGTTTTGAGTAAGCCATAAACCACCATTTTGTGGAACAACCATAAACTCATTACTGTTTTTAGGGTTCACATTCAGTGCAGTAATTCGGTTGCCTATTTCTTTTATAGTTACTTGTTCAAAAGGCGTTTCACGCACCCACGAATTGGCTTTTAGTTCCTCTTTTTGGCGTAGTGAAAGGGGTAATAATTCTTGAGCAGTAGCAGTAGTAGCTATTAATAAGGATAATATTAAAAGATTATTTTTCATAGTTATCAGAAGAATACTTTTTAAGCTGTTGTTTCAGCCCGCAAAAGTACAACTTTTTATTGAATTGAAACAACGCAGAATACATTTATTATAAAAAACCAAACTCTTTTTTGTCCTTAACAAAACTCAATTGCTAATTCTCAATTGTTTTCACCTCCATATTGTCGTACTCCACTATATACACCCCTTGGTTTTCATAGCCGCCGCCTTTGTATGAGTTTTTTAGGTAAGCAAACTTATTCTCCAAGAACGAAGTCTCACCTATCTTACTATTAGCACTCTCCAAACTGCCAGCCACACCTAAGCGTAATACAGTATCCATAGTGAGGTCAAATCCGCGAATAGCGTATTTACTTGGCAAAATACCGTATGTCTTAAGGTATCTGCTCGAAAAAGTATCACTACCGTCCGAATATTTGTTTACCGTAGGATAAGTAAAATGTAAGTCCGAAAGCTGGTTGTTCGATAAGCTGTTCGAATCAAAAACCGAGCCTCTTTCTATAGCAGCAAGTCTAATTTTAGGAGCCACATTATTTTTCTTTACCTTCAAAGCATTGTGTAGCAAGCGCACTGCCAATGACACATAGCCTATATCGTTAGATTGCAGTATCACCACATTCTCCTTGCTGTAGTTCAAAGCGTTAGCAAATCCTATAGCCGACATTTCTGTTACTACTTTAGCATTGGTAAACACACGTTCCAACTTCTCGCGCAAAGCCGCATTTTTACTATCAGCCAAGATAAGAATATTAGCGTCAGCGTATTTATTGGTAAGGAAAGCTATCATTTGGGCTTGTTGCACCTCATCAGTAGGAAGAGTTTGGTACACATTAGGGTTTAGTGATAAGTTTTTGTTCGATAGCGGAGCCAAAACAGCCGTATTGCTGTTCAGTTGGGCTGCCAAAGCGTTAAAAGCCTTGTTGGCAAAAGGCCCTATCACCACCTGCGAACTCTGTACGGCAGGGTTAGCCGCTATTTTCTTTAGGTCTCCTTCGCTATCAAATACGTTTACTTTAAACTTGTATCCCATTTTCTGCAAAGAATCTAAAGCTATTAAAGCGCCCGAGTAAAAATCAGTAGCTATAGGCGTTACTTTATTATCGGTAAGACGTGTTTTAAGAGCCGCCATCTTGTCATTCCCTGTAATATCCGAAACCTTAAAAGGCAAAATATACGAAATCTCTTTCACATTAGTAGGTGATGAAGCCGCACGCAAAGTGTTATTAGAGTTCTCAAAAGAACTCACCGTACCAAAAGACGAGTTCCGATACCTATCGTAATTCTCCTTAGGAATCCATATTTGCGCATCAGTCTTTAAGCCATCTTTTAAGGAAGGGTTTAGCTTTATAAGTTCTGCTTCCGACAAGCCAAACTTGCGCTCCAAGCTGTAAAAACCTTCTCCTTTTTCCACAAAGTAAAGTATAGGGTCGTTAGTCGTATTAGCGCTGGGCAAGGTAGTAGGTGCTGGCTCCGAGCTATCTACCGCATTAGCAGGTATCCATATCTCCTGACCCTCTTTTAGGTTATTAGGATTAAAGCCCTTTTCTTTTTTGTTGATGCGTTCCAACTCTTCCACACTCACATTGTGGTTCTTAGCTATTTTCCAAAGCGTTTCCTGAGGTTTTACCACATAGCGCTTTTGTCCTTGTACACCTTTCTGTACCATTTCAGGATTTTTGTTGAATAGCGGAATCGTAATGCGCTCATTCTCTTTAAGTTCACGAGTGTAAAGCTCCAAGTTGTAACGCTTCAAATCGTCTATGGAGATGCTGTATTTCTGTGCCAACCCAAAAAAAGTCTCCTTCGGCTCTACCACGTGCGAGGTAAAGCCCACAGGGCGTTGGGTGCTGTAGTGTTTAACCTTGCTTACAGGAATATTGATGGTAGTACCTTTCTGTATACCCTCTTTTAGTCCTGGGTTCAGTTTAACAATGTCAGCAGGTGAAAACCGATAAGTTTTAGCAATACTTTCTATGCTCTCATAATTGTTTGCTGTATGTTTTTGCTGTGCCAGTGCAAAGGTTAGTGATAGTAGGCAGGTTAGTGTAAAAAAACGTTTCATATAAGTTAATAATGAATTATGTTAATTATTAATGTTAATTGTTTATTCCCATTCAATAGTGGCAGGCGGCTTACTGCTGATGTCGTACACCACGCGGTTCACCCCTTTTACTTTATTAATAATATCGTTCGATACTTTCTGTAAGAATTTATAAGGCAAATCTACCCAGTCAGCAGTCATACCATCTACACTTTCCACAGCGCGTAAGGCTACTACGCGTTCGTAAGTACGTTCGTCGCCCATTACGCCCACGCTGTTTATAGGCAATAAAATAGCCCCTGCTTGCCACACCTTGTTGTATAAGTTGTGTTCCTTCAAAGCATCTATAAAAATAGCGTCTACCTCTTGTAGTACAGCCACCTTATCAGCTGTTATATCGCCCAAAATCCTAATAGCCAAGCCCGGACCTGGGAAAGGGTGTCTTCCCAATAGCTCGTCACTAATGCCCAAGCTCTTGCCCACGCGGCGCACCTCATCTTTAAAAAGCATACGCAAAGGCTCTACCACTTTTAGTTTCATATAGTCAGGTAACCCACCCACATTGTGGTGTGATTTGATAGTTGCCGATGGCCCCTTTACCGATAGTGATTCTATCACATCAGGGTAGATAGTCCCCTGTGCCAACCATTTGGCATCTGTCACCTTATGTGATTCATCGTCAAATACTTCCACGAACACACGCCCTATGGTTTTGCGCTTGTCTTCAGGGTCTGTTTTGCCCGCTAAGGCACTGAGGAAACGCTCAGAAGCATCTACACCCTTCACGTTCAATCCCATACCCTCGTATTGTTGTAATACATTAGCAAACTCATTTTTGCGCAGTAGCCCGTTATTCACAAAAATACAGTGCAGTTGCTTGCCTATAGCCCTGTGTAACAGCACAGCAGCCACAGTCGAATCTACTCCTCCCGATAACCCCAAAATAACCTTCTCATTGCCTACCTGCTCCCGAAGCTGTACTATCGTCTGTTCCACAAAGTTATCAGGCGTCCAATTGGCACTGATATGAGCTATTTTAAACAAAAAGTTTGCCAAAAGTTTTGTCCCGTCAGTCGAGTGGTATACCTCTGGGTGAAATTGGATAGCATAAGTAGCTTCACCCGCTATGCGGTAGGCAGCATTAGCCACATCGTGAGTACTCGCAAGGCAAACACCTCCCGTTGGCAGCTGTTTAATAGTATCACTATGGCTCATCCACACTTGGCTACCCTCTTCAATCCCCTCAAACAGAGGGTCATTCTCAGGGTTTATGTATGATAAATGCGCCCTTCCGTACTCGCGTATGTTCGACGGAGCAACCTCACCACCACCAAAGTGCGCCAAGTACTGCGCCCCATAGCATACAGCCAAAAGTGGCTTTTTGCCTTTTATTGCCGATAGGTCAGGGTGCAAAGCTTCTTCACTGCGCACCGAATAGGGTGAGCCCGAAAGAATTACAGCCTGAAAGCTATCAAGGTCTGCAGGCAAGTGGTTATAAGGGTGAATCTCGCAATATACATTCAGTTCTCGCACACGGCGTGCTATAAGTTGGGTGTATTGTGACCCAAAATCTAATATCAGTAGGCGTGAGCCTTCGTTAGCGTTATTATTCATTGGTATGTAGGGTTGCGGCTGCCGTAAGCACCGCTTGTTTTAAACTTTCTTTATAATCAACAATCTTTTGTAGAATAGCTGCATCTTGGCTACCCAAAATCTGTGCAGCCAAAATACCCGCATTCTTAGCCCCGTTTAGGGCAACCGTAGCTACAGGCACACCGCTGGGCATCTGTAATATAGAGAGAACCGAATCCCACCCGTCTATCGAGTTGCTGCTTTTTACAGGAACTCCAATAACAGGCAAAGGCGACATCGCTGCAAGCATACCTGGCAAGTGTGCCGCGCCTCCAGCCCCCGCTACAATAACAGCTATGCCTCGCTTATGAGCATTCTGCCCAAAATCCATCAGTTTCTCTGGTGTTCTATGTGCCGATACTATATCTACAAACACCTCAATATCAAGCGATTTAAGAAAATCTATCGCTTCTTGCATCACAGGTAAGTCACTCTTACTACCCATTACTACAGCTACTTTCATCTGGTTTTCCAAATAACAATTATGGGGCAAAGATACGAAAGTTTTTTCAATTAACAATAAACAACAAAAAATTAGCTGTCAAACACATAAAAAAGCATTTGCACATTGAACTTACCTTAAAAATGACAAAAAAGCATCTTTTCCTCATTTTTATTGCAGATAATTTAAAAACTACCAACCCTAACTCTCATTTTTGCTGAAAAACACAATTCCTTAACAATCAGCTTGTTACATAACCAACGCTACCAAAAGCAACTCAAAGGCAGAACGAAGACAGAGCGAAGCCATACCGAAGGCAGAGCGAAGGGTGAGCGAAGGATAAGCGATACTTCACTGAATATCAAGCATTTCACCCCTAACCCTTCACTTTGCATTATTCGCAACAAAACCCCAAAAACATTGCATTTCCCTCATTTCCACATTTTCTAATTTCCACATTTTCTAATTTCCACATTTTCTCATTTCCACATTTTCTCATTTCCTCATTTGCTAATTTGCTAATTTGCTAATTTGCTAATTTTCTCATTTGCTAATTTCCTCATTGTTACTTGTTAATTAATAATTATTTTGTATTTTTGCACTCAAGTTTTGTATAAAGTACCCTCTATGCCGAAACTCATTGTATATATATTGCTGATTTTCAATTCTCTAAACACCTTTTCGCAAGAAGTATCTAAAAGTACCCGCCCCGAAGACCTCATCGGGTCTTGGACTATTATCTCTCAACGATTAGACAATTTAGCAATTGAATTATCCGACTGTGATAAGCAAAGTACTTTTATCTTTACCCAAACCGAAATTATTGAAAACTACTACGAACTCTATAACGGAAATTGCGTAATACTCAGCACCAACAAAGATTATTACACCGTACAAGGCAACCATATTATCCGAAAAGAAGAAAAAGACCTAAACAATACCTTTGTCATCGAAGGTGATATACTCACCCTGCTTTTTACAGGAAAAGACGATGATAATCAAGAACATACAGCTGTAATCGTTTGCAAAAAAGCCAAACCCATCGAATATATAAAATGATGAAAAAACTATTCCTTTTACTATGCCTTGCCCCCCTTACTGCTATGGGGCAAAAACTGTGGACTCTTAGTGACTGTATACAGTATGCTAAGGATAACAACCTGTCTATCAAAGAGTCCGAAATCGACCTACAAGCTGCCGATATTAATAAAACAAAAGCCAAAATGAACTTCTTGCCTTCTCTCAATGGCAATGTGTCCTATAACTTTAATACCGGTAAAAACATCAACCCTGTAACAAACCAGTACGAGAACACCATTTTCCAATCCGCTTCCGGAGGTATAGGTGCCAGCGTTTCACTTTTTGAAGGGCTACAAAATTGGCGAAAACTACAACAAGCCGAGCTAAACCGCATCGCGTCTCAGTATAAGCTAGATAAAATGAAAGATGATATTGTACTGCTCATTATCAAAGCCTATGGCGAGGTGTTAAGCAATAAAGAGCGCATCAAAAACCTAAAAGCGCAGCTAATCATTTCTAAAGAAAACCTACAACGCACGAACGACCTCATACAAGCTGGCTCACTGCCTAAAGGCGATATTTACGAAGCCGAATCTCAGTTACTTACACAAGAACAACAGATTATTGCTACCGAAAACGCCCTTTTTATAGCTAAAATGGGATTAGCACAAATACTTTTGCTAAAAAACTATGAAGATTTCGATGTCGATGATACGCAGTTTGAACAACCCTCTCCCGACATCCTAAAACAAACTCCCGAAGCTATCTATCAGCGCGCCAAAGAAACAATGAGCGATGTAAAAATAGCCGAAAATACAGTCCTTTTAGCTAAAAACAACCTGAAATTAGCTCAATCAGCCTATTCTCCCCGCTTGTCTTTTCAGTGGGGCTATAACTCACGATGGAGCAAAAACAATAATATTTTACAGCAAACAACCGATTTTTGGCAACAAATCAATGATAATAAGGGTATGAATGCCGGTTTTTCACTCAATATTCCCATATTTAATGGGTTTGCTATCTCCAACGAAGTAAAAACACAACGATTGAATGTGCTCAAAGCCGAGTTTGCCAAAGAACAAACCGAGCTCACTACCCAAAAAAATATCTATCAGGCGTATAACGATGCCGCCAATGCCAAAAGATTGTACGAAGCTACCGAAAAAACGGCACAAGCCAAACAACAAGCCTTTATCTATGCCCAAGAACGCCATAATGTAGGCTTAATGAATACCTTTGATTTTAGTCAAGCTAAATACCAATATGAAAACGCTCAAAACGATTGTGTAAAAGCCAAGTACGACTACATTTTCAAAATAAAAGTATTAGAATATTACTTTACAGGATTAGCTAATTAATAAGTCAAAAAAGAACTCTTACCAAGTATCAATTAGTAACGGCATTTATGCCTCTGCCTCAAGAACTTTTTTAAGTATACTTGTTAATTGATAATTAATTCTTAACTTTGCGCCCTTAATCACTATATAATGACGCATTCAGGAAAAATTGAACTAATGGCACCTGCAGGTAATTTCGAGTCGCTACAAGCAGCAATTGATAATGGTGCCGACTCAGTATATTTTGGAGTCGATCAGCTTAATATGCGTGCCCGTGCAAGTATTAATTTTACCATTGCCGACCTCGACGAAATTGCACGCCGCTGCGCTCCTAAAGGCATACGCACTTACCTTACCCTTAACACTATTATTTATGACCACGACCTCTCTATCATCAAAACCTTGTTAGATGCTGCCAAAAAAGCAGGACTTACAGCCGTCATAGCTATGGATCAGGCTGTAATAGCCTATGCGCGGCAGATAGGAATGGAAGTGCATATCTCTACCCAAATCAATATTACTAATATCGAAACCGTACGCTTCTACGCTATGTTTGCCGATACAATGGTAATGAGCCGTGAACTGAGTTTAAGGCAAATTAAAAAGATTTGTGAACAAATTGAAAAAGAACAGATTAAAGGACCTTCAGGCAATTTAGTCGAAATAGAAATATTTGGGCACGGAGCCCTTTGTATGGCTGTATCAGGTAAGTGTTACCTAAGTTTGCACTCTCATAACTCATCTGCCAATAGGGGTGCTTGCAAACAAAACTGCCGCAAAAAATACACTGTAATCGACCAAGAAAGTGGCTTTGAAATCGAGATAGATAACGAGTATATGATGTCGCCCAAAGACCTCTGTACTATCGATTTCCTCGACCAAGTAATCGATACAGGAGCCAAAGTGCTAAAAATTGAAGGACGTGGGCGTGCCCCCGAGTACGTAGCTACGGTTATACGCACCTACCGCCAAGCTATTGATGCTTATTACGAAGGTACTTATAACAAAGATAAGTTTGAACAATGGATAGAAGCCCTCAAAACAGTCTACAATCGCGGATTCTGGGGGGGCTACTATTTAGGACAAAAATTAGGCGAATGGAGTGAAAATCCGGGCTCTAATGCTACCCAAAGGAAAGTCTATATAGGACAAGGAAAACACTATTTCCCTAAAACAGGTATAGCCGAATTTACTATCGAGGCTTTTGATATTAAGATAGGTGATAAACTCCTTATCACAGGCCCCACTACAGGCGTACAAGAGTTAGAACTCACCTCTATGATGGTGAATGATAAGCCTGCCGAAAAAGCTAAAAAAGGCGACTCGTGTACTATCCAAACTAATTTCAGAGTCCGTTTATCTGATAAACTTTATAAAATAGTAAAAAATAATTTAACAACTAATGAGTAACAACAGAAACTCTAGTTATATGGTTAATTATCAATTGTTAATTGAAGAACTATGGTCATTGTAACATTACAAAGAGAAAAGTGCATAGGCTGTAATTATTGTGTTGAGATGGCTCCAGAGCAGTTCCAGATGTCAAAAAAAGACGGTAAAAGTGTACTACTGCGCTCTACCGAAAAAAAAGGCTTCTTCACTCTAAAAAGCTATGACGACAGCATTCTCGATGATTGTGAGAAAGCTCAAAAAGCCTGCCCAGTAAAAATTATTACCACTAAGAAAATATAAAACAATGAAGAAAATAGTATTATTAACGATGTGTTTATTAGCTTTTTACAATGCAAAAGCACAGTACATCGGGGTAAAGGCGGGGTATAACTACGCCAATTTAAAAGGAGAGGTCAGCAGTAACGCCTCAATGAAAGCCTATCACGGCTATTATGCTGGTATAACGTTAGAGTTTCCCCTCTCTAAACTCTTCTCCGTACAGGTCGAAGGTATTTATAACCGTCGAGGGGCTAATATACAGTCTCATCCCTATGGAAAGGCTAAGCTTTCCCTTGATTATTTATCAGCACCTGTATTAGCTCGTTTTAATGTCACTCGAGGTATAAACCTACACGTTGGTCCTCAGTTAGAGTATCGCATTGATAAACCTAACTTTTACTTTGATGGTACCGACCCTGTAACCCGTGTAAAATCCGATGCCTTAGATGTTATCGATTTGGGTATGACTGCAGGTATAGCTTACACCACCGATTCTGGTTGGGTATTTGAATTGCGTTACCTACAAGGGCTTACAAGTATTTTTGAGAATGATGCCTCTTTATCTCATACTAACTTTAGCCCTAATTACAACTTTAAAAACAGAACCATTTCAGTAGGTATAGGCTACGTTTTTTAATACGAAATAAGTAACAAATAACTGAACCATTGAAGAAAGTTCTTATATATATACTTTTAGTAGGATTATTAGCTTGTAACAAAGACCAAGTGTTGCGAAATCCTAATTTAGGCGAACTGAGGTTCACCTATTCTATTAATATGAACTTAGCTTCTTATAACTCGCTTAAAATACCTATGAATACGGTATTTGTACCCTATGGGGGTATTAAGGGTTTTTTTGTTACTTATACCGGCAGTACTTACTACGCTTGGGAGGCAGCTTGTCCTAATCACGCAGTGAATAACTGCGAACGATTAAGCTGTGCTAAAAGGAATAACAACACCTTCGAGGCTTGTCAGGATACCTATACCCACGATTATATTTTTGTACAATGCCCTTGTGACCATACCGTTTATAACTTAGTAAACGGAGGGGCTATTAGTAGTGATTTGGCTAATACTTATCCGCTGCTTAATTACAAGGTATCAGTATCAGGGAATATTTTAACTATCAGCAACTAATGCTATCAGAACGTTTTGAAAATACTAAACCCATCACCTTTATCATAGTGCTATTAGCACTGCTGATAGGTGATGGGTTATATTTATATCTATACGATAGGGTGCCTACTATCTTCGGTGAAGGAGTCTTATTTAGTGATTGGCTCATTACACTTGTGCTACTAAGTTTGTCATTGTTTTTTCTTCATCAAATAGATAGGTGGAATGAGCTTACCGAAACTAAAAACTGTTATTCTATTGCGTTTTTTAGTATTTTTATGGTGCTTTTTCCTTATTTGTTTTCTCAAACACAAGTGGTAGCTGCCAATCTGTTTATTATTGCTGCTATTTGGCGTGCGCTTACTCTTAAAACAGGCGAAGGTATCGCACAAAAACTGTTTGATACCTCCTTACTGATAGTGTGTGCGGGGCTGTTACACCCTTGGGCTCTTGTTTTCTTACTGAATATCTGGATTTCTCTTCTTTTTTACGGAGCTCAAAAACGCCGATTTTGGTTTATTCCTTTGCTGGCTATCTTAATTATAGCCTTGTTATTGGGGGCTGTTTTACTGCTGTTAGCCCTTCCTTTCCCATTTGATAATTATTACAGTACCTTGCTTATAGATATGAGCAATCTGTTGGTACTTCATTCTTACCCTTTGCCTACCCTTGTATCACTTATTAGCTTAATGCTACTATTAGTAGTATCACTTATAGTGTATTACTTCAGAAGCAAATACCACAGTATTAGTTCATTGGTAGTGGTGCAATTTCTATGGGTGAGCATATTGGTTGTATTTCTTTCCAAAGAAATTATTTACTGTTTTGCTCCTATAGCTATTCTTTTTGCTCTTTATGTGGAAAAGATATGGGTGTGGTGGCTTAAGGAAACCATACTGTGGGTGTTATTAGCTTTGCCAGCAATAGTTTTAGGCTTACATTTTATCACCAAAAGCTAAGTCGCCGGCATCACCTAAGCCTGGTACTATGTAGCCGTACTCATTAAGGGCAGGGTCTATGGTGGCTATCCAAAGGTGAGTAGTTTCAGGGAATTTGTCTTCTAAATATTCTATCCCCTGTTGTGCACCTATTACTGCAAAAAGGTGTATCTCTTTCGGAGTTCCAAGTGGTTTTAAAGCTTTATAAACGTTGGCAAAAGAACGACCTGTAGCCAACATTGGGTCGGCAAGAAAAAGGATTTTGCCCTCTAATGATGGTGAAGCAAGATATTCGACCATTATATCAAAATCGGTTTCAGAAGTGTGCTTGCGGTAAGCTGAAATGAAGGCATTATCAGCTCCGTCAAAATAGTTCATCAGTCCTTGATGAAGGGCTAATCCTGCTCGGAGTATGGAACATATAACAACTTCGTCTTTAGGGAGTTGTACTTTTTTTTCGCCTAAAGGGGTGGTGATAAGCTCGGTTCGGTAATGTAGGAACTTGCTCATTTCATAGCATAATACTTCGCCTATGCGCTCTAAGTTTTTGCGAAAACGCATTCTGTCTTTTTGGATATTTACATTTCTTAGTTCGGCAATAAAGCGGTTTAATACAGATGGCTCTTCGCCTAAATGGTGTATGATCATTGGTATGTTAATTTAATTGTTTTTACGGCACAAAGTTACAAAATAGTTGTTAATCGACAATGATTGACAGCTATTTTTTTACGGAAGCCCGAATGCTGTTCTTATAGCTATCTTATACTTGTCCTATAGTGTGAAGCCACTGTGGAGCCACTGTGGAGCCACTATAGCTTCGGTGTTGCTTCGGTGTTGCTTCGGTATGTGTTCGGTGTAATTTAGAGGGGTAGTTTTGTTAATTATTGGTTGCTAATTTATAATTGTTTTGTAATTTTGCAGCGTGATTGAAACTACGCAATGAGAAAGACTGAAAAAGTAAAGTTTATTATTGATACGCTGGAGGAAATTTATCCTGAGATAAGTATCCCACTGGCGCACAGCAGTCCGTATACGCTGCTGATTGCGGTGCTACTCTCGGCTCAGACTACAGATGCGAGGGTGAACCAGATTACTCCTATCTTATTTGCTAAGGCTGATAATCCGTATGATATGGTGCTGCTTACTGTAGATGAGATTAGGGAGATTATTAAGCCATTGGGCTTATCACCTCAGAAATCGAAAGGAATACACGGCTTGTCGCAAATACTGATAGATAAGTACAATGGTGAGGTGCCGCAGACGTTTGAGGCGCTGGAGGCATTGCCCTCGGTAGGACATAAAACGGCGAGTGTGGTGCTATCACAGGCTTTTGGCATTCCGACTTTCCCAGTAGATACTCATATCCACCGATTGATGCACCGCTGGGGGCTATCGGACGGGAGTTCGGTTACGCAAACAGAGAAAGATGCTAAACGTTTATTCCCCAAAGAAAAGTGGAATAAACTGCACGTACAAATTATATTATACGGACGTGAATACAGCCCTGCAAGGGGGTGGAACCTCGATAAAGATATTATAACAAAAAGCATTATACAATCAAAAAAATGAATTTACAACAACGAGATGAACAGCATCTATGGCACCCTTACACTCAGCACCAAACGGCTGCTAAACCAATAGGTATTGTAAAGGGTAAAGATGCACTTTTATGGGACGAAGATGGTAATGAGTACATTGATGCTATTGCAAGCTGGTGGGTAAACCCTTACGGGCATAGCAATGAGCGTTTGGCAAAAGCAGCCTACAAGCAGCTTACAGAATTAGAACACGTGCTTTTTGGCGGCTTTACTCACAAACCTGCGGTAGAGCTAGCTGAGAAGCTGATGAGCATTCTGCCTAAAAATCAGCAGAAGGTGTTTTTTTCCGATAATGGGTCTACTGCGGTTGAAATAGGTATTAAGATGGCGTTACAGTACTTTTACAATAAAGGAGAGCGACGTTTTACGGTAGTGGCTTTTGAAGGAGCTTTTCACGGTGATACTTTTGCTGCTATGGCGGCATCGGGTATATCGTTTTTTACGGAGGCTTTTAAAGAGCATTTGTTAAAGGTGGTGCGTATTCCTTTACCTAAAAAAGGTAGTAAGGAAGCGGCAGAAGCCTTGAAAAAGGTGATAGCCGAGCATCAGCCTGCTGCTTTTATTTTTGAGGCTTTGGTGCAAGGAGCTTCGGGAATGCAGCTATACGAACCTGAGGCTTTGGACGAGCTGATAGCCATTGCTCGGGCTGAGAATGTGATTACCATAGCCGATGAGGTTATGACTGGCTTTGGGCGTACGGGGCGTACTTTTGCTTCCGATTATTTGAAACATAAGCCCGATATTATGTGCTTATCAAAGGCTCTTACAGGAGGTACTATTCCGCTGGCAGTAACAACAGCTACGCAAGAGATATTTGATGGTTTTTACAGTGATGATGTAAATAAAGCCCTTTTCCACGGACATACTTTTACAGCTAATCCAACCGGTTGTGCCATTGCTTTGGAGGCGATTCGTATGTTGGAAAGTGATGAGATGCAGGCTAACCTAAAGCGTATTGCACGCCGACATCAGCAGTTTTTGGAACGTATAGCTAAGTATCCTGCGGTTCAGAACCCTCGTACACTGGGAGTTATTTTGGCTTTCGACTTAAAAACGAATCAGAATACTGATTACTATGGAGCTTTTAGGGATAAACTTTATAATTTCTTTATATCAAAAGGAGTGATATTACGCCCTGTAGGGAATATTATTTATATTTTGCCTCCGTATATCATTACTGACGAACAGCTAAGTAAGGTATATGAGGTACTGGAAGAGGCTATACTTCTGTTCAATTAGTAGGCTATCCGATTACACTAAAGTAGTTTTAGTGTAAGTTTTTCAGTGTCGATTTTGTTACATCAAGAAAATATTGTATTTTTGTGCCCTAATTATACGTTTTTTGAAAATGAATAGGTTTTTAATCTTTTTTTTGATAATTATCTTGGTAGCAGTGCAGTCGTGCAAGCGAAATCCTGCCGACCACCCCGAGTCGTCACTCAGAGAGACGGGAGAAGAGGTGTATGTTGAAGCTCTTACAATGGCTGTAGATACTTCGGCGGCTTTATTTGCTGAACTTCCGATAGAAGATGCCACTTATAAAAGCAGTGTAGCTTCTGAAACGCATAGCTATTACACCGAGAATGGCAATAAAACTCGTTGGCTATATGCCGATATACCTTCACGGCTATTTGCTGAATATTTAGTGGTATTGGACAGTGTAGCAAGTGATGGGCTAAACCCAGAAACTTATAGGCGCAGTGCGCTTAAAAAAGCGGTGGATAGTGCTTATGCACATCAGCTGCCTGAGGCATACAAAGTGCAGTTGGACAAGGAAATAACAGCTTCCTTTTTCTTACTTGCAAAGCATCTTACCAATGGGCGTTTTACAAAAAAAGCTTATAACAATCATTCGTGGATAAAACCTCCGTACTCACAAAACAATGTAGCTTTGTTATTAGAGGTTTCGGACGAGAAACCTTTGGCAAGCACAGTGGCTGCCCTATTACCTAAAGGTGAGCAGTACCAGCGAATGAAGAAAATGTATGTAGAGCTGAAGAAACAAGAAATAGATACTGTAAAGCTAATTGATTTTCCGAATGCTAAGGAGTTTGTACACGGTTATTCGGCTCCTGTGATTGAGGAACTACGGCAGGGGCTTAAGGCTAAAGGTTTTGAGGCGGTGGCTGAAGGAGAGGCTTCGACAGTAGATAGTACTCTTATTAAAAACCTACAAGCTTTTCAGCAAAGCAACGGACTTACTCCTGATGGTGTATTGGGAAAACAGACCTTGTATTACCTGAATATGAATAGAGGGCGTGAGCGTGACTTATTGCAGCTAAATATGGAGCGTATGAGGGTTTTTAACAATCATTTGGGCGATACTTATGCTGTGGTAAATGTACCCGAATACAAGTTATCTTTGTATGAAAAGGATTCTTTGTTATTTGAAACACGCGTAGTAGTAGGGAAGGAGTCTACTTCTACTCCTATTTTTACGGATACTATTTGTTATGTAGAGTTTAGACCTACGTGGTCGGTGCCGCAAAGTATTATTAAGAGAGAGATGATACCGCAAATAGTGGCACAAGCCGACCCTCAAAAGTACCAAAAGCGCGGTTATACAATGTACGAGAATGGTAAGAAGGTAGACCCTACAACTATAGACTGGACTGACCCCTCAGTGCGCAAGCGCGGGTTTCACTTTGTAGAAGCACCTTCGGCATGGAACTCATTAGGGTTAGTGAAGTTTATTCTTACTAATAATATGAGCATTTATTTGCACGATACTCCTTCAAAATACTTTTTTGATCGCGATGTGCGTGCTTTGAGTCACGGTTGCGTAAGGGTACAGAATCCTAATCAGTTAGCATACTATCTGTTAAAAAATGAGGAGGCAGAAGTTCCTTGGACTCAAGAACGTGTAGATGAAATGATGCAAAAAGGCAGGCAACAAAATCGGATTACCTTAAAAACAAAATGCAAAATAAATATCATCTACTGCACTGCTTGGGTAGATGAAGCAAAAAAAATCATCATCAAGAATGATATATACAAACTTGATGATGAACAATTA